>JAFTNX010000222.1 GCA_017451665.1 Oscillospiraceae bacterium
AAACGCTTCGTTTATTGTGAATACTCACGGCGAAAGTGAAACCCACCACATCATCAATAATTTCCCACTGACAAAAGCACAGAGGTTTTATCTTAAATTAAAGCAAACGTGACGTTTGCATCCTCCTACCCTCGCATTTCATTTGAGAAATGTCGGAGTTTTGAGTGCTCGGGTGTTATCGGTTCGCTTAACGCTCACCTTAAAAAGTGAGGGCAAAAGGTTTTTAAAATGCACAATTGACAATGGACAATTAAGAGTAGGAGAAATCCTACTCTTTTTTGTTTCCTGTCAAAGTTTAAAAAGTTTCGTCCACCTTTTCAAAGGTGGTGGTTTCCAAAGGCAACGCCCCTTCACTACATTGCGACTGCCTGAACATAACAAAAAACTCACTACCGATTTCCGATAGTGAGTTTTGTTTTTTTCAATATTAGCCGAGCGTTAGGCGAGGTGCCCGTGTCGGCTGCGACACTAGCCTGTAAGACCTGAACGTTCAACACCTTCAACGAAGTATTTCTGTAAGAATACATACATAATCAAAATCGGGAAGGTTGTGAGGATACAACCAGATTCAAGCCAAACAATAATCTGTCTTGGTGAAACCGACTGATTGTTAAAGAGCTGAGCTCTGAGTGTAGCGTCGAGGTTCTTAAGCATAAGAGCAACTGTGTCATTCTGTGTAAAGAATGATGATGAAATGTAGTAGTCGTTCCAGTACCATACAATCGAGAACAGGAATACTGTCAGGAATGATGATGATGCGTTAGGAACCATTACCTTGATAAATGTCTTGAAAGGTCCGCAACCGTCAAGGTAAGCTGCGTCTTCCAGTTCCTTTGGAAGTCCTCTGAAGAACTGTCTGAAAATGTAGATAAACAGACCAGCCTTGATACCGTTTGCGAAAATTGCAGGAGCGTACATTGTGATACCCTTGTTGATAAGAGAAATGTAAGCTTTACCTGTAAAGAGCTTAACAAGACCTGCGCCCTTAAAGAATGAGAACTGAATGAACAGTGGGATAGTTGTAATCTGTGGTGGTACGATAATCATAAGAACTACGATTGCAAAGAGAATGTTCTTTCCCTTGAATTTAAATCTTGCGAAACCGTAACCTGTAATCGCACAAGATGCAACTGAGAGAACAGATGAAATAAGATTCAGCTTAATTGTGTTAAGAACAGTAGAACCGTACTTCATAATGTCCCATGTTTCCTTGATGTTATTCATTGTAAAGCTCTTTGGAAGCCATACAATTGAAGGGTCAGACATCTGTTCATTAGGTCTGAACGCTGTTGAGAACATAAAGATAAGTGGGTAAAGAATAACGAAACAAAGTCCGAACAGAATAAAGAATCTGAAAATAGGCCATACGGTATTTACGATTTTCTTATTTCTGTTGTATCTGATTTGTTCAGGAGTCAGATTTGGCTCTATTCCAGCTTCCTTCATTTCTTTAAGCTTTTTCTTTTTGTAAGCTCGCATTTCTTTTTCAAACTGTTTTTCTTCTTTTCTTGTAGCCAATTCTTATCCCCCCTTTACTCAACTTCGTAGTAAACGAACTTGTTTACTATTACTACAACAACTGCAAGAACTGAACCTACGATTGCAAAGTATGCCCAGCCCATAGCTGCTGAATATCCGTGTTCCCAGTTAGCTGCCTTCTGAAGTACCTGCTGCATTACTGCGTTAGTAGGGTCTACGAATGAGTCAACTACTGTATAAACGAGTGCTGCAATAATCATAGGGCTGATGTAAGGAACTGTAATCTTCCAGAAGTATTCCCATGCTGTTGCACCTTCCATCTGTGCAGCTTCCTTAGCTGAATGTGGAATGTTCTGCAATGCTGAGATAAACAGAAGAATCTGGATACCTGCAAACCATACCATGTTAAAGATTTCGTCAGTAAGTGTTGAAATTACCGATGTAATCTTTTCAGGGAAATTATAAATTCCAAGGAATGTGAGGAGCTGGTCAACAAGGTTTGTTTCAAACATTGTTGAGAACTGTTCTGAACCACCTGAGTAACCACCAGTTGACATATTACCTGTAATAATGTCATATACAGGACCTGTCGCAATGATTACAGGGAGGAAGAATACTGCTCTTGCGAATGTTCTTCCCTTAAACTTCTGATTAAGAATTACTGCAATAAAGATTGAGAAAATGATAATCAGAGGAGTTTTAAGAGCTGTTGAACCGAGGATTTCACCAAGGTTTTTAGCGTAGTTAGGGTCTTTTCTGAAAGCATTTACGTAGTTCTGGAAGCCTACGAATTTAAGCTCCATATAACCCGTTTTTGGCTGTGTTGTATTAAATGAATAGATAAGTGACTTGATTACAGGAAGGATAAAGAAGTAAATTGTACCGATTGCCCAGAGAGCGATAAATCCGTAACCATAAAGTGACTTTCTTCTTTCATATGAAATTGTAAAGCCCTTTTTCTTTTCCTTTACTTTCTTTTCTTTTTCCTTATACTTATTCTTCGATTCAGGGTCATAGACATAATTTTCAACGTCTACTTCCTCTTTCTTGACAGCCTCAGATACCTCTTCGGCTGTCTCGATGATTTCTTCGTTAACTTCTTCTGTGTTTTCAGCAGTTTCCTCAACTACTTCTTCCACAGCTTCAGCAGCTTCAACTACTGTTTCTTCTGCATTTTCAGCAGCTTCAACTACGTTTTCTTCTGCATTTTCAGCAACAGTTTCAAGAACAGGTGCTTCTGTAATTTCTTCAATATTCTTATTGTTTTCCATTAGTTAAGCAAACCTCCTTCTATTGCTGAACTGAGGTCATAAACTGTTCCGTTGACATCAGCAGTAGCATTCTTTGTATCAACTGTAACAACGATTGAGTTGTCATAAGTTGTCTTGATAACGCCTGTTTCTCTGTCAATCTGGTAATCAGTAATAACCTTGTCGCTTACCTGACTAAGAATAGCCTCGCTTGCCTTATACTGTGCAATAGCCTGATTCATCCAGCTATTGTAGTTAGCATAATAAAGGTCTGAGTAATCTGTGTCAAGAAGCTCATAAGCTTCCTCGTAAATCATATCGTAGTGGATTGATGAACCGGAAGCAAGTGAAAGAAGGAATACTTCTTCCGCATTTGAATTTGCATTTACAGGTGTTGATGAATATGGAACATATCCGTGAACTACCATCTGGTAAAGTGGAATATCGTAGTCAACAACGTTATACTGGCTTGAGTAAACCGGTACGTTTGTAATATAGTCAGCGTATGGGATAATGTAAGCATTTGCCTCATCAGCAATAACATTTTCCATAGATTCGCTTGCCTTCTTGTACTGCTCGATAAGTGAGTTCATAGTACCTTCTCTGCTAAGAGCATTTCTCTTTGAGAAGTCAGATACAAGAGTATTTGCGTAATCGCCGAAACCGATATTCTTAACGTCCTTATCTGTAAAGCTTTCAACCATCTTATTCATAGCCTTTGAATAAGAGTTTGGAGTAAGGAGTGCAGGAGCCTTACCTGAAAGCTGAACTCCGAACGCCATTGAGTATTTGCTCTGTCTTGACTGAGCGTTTGAAACTCTGTTTGCTGTTGAGTTGATTGTCATAAAGCCCCATGTGCTCTTAGCCATCTGCATATTTGAGATAGATGGGAAAATCTTAGCGTCAACATCGCTTGCAGCCTTAGCAAAGTCTTCGTAATCGCTCATACCACCAAGAACGCCTGATGGCTTGAACTTTGTAGAAATCTTTCCTGTCATAGCCTTATTTGTCCAGTCGTGGTAGTTAATGATAAGATTCTTAACACCGCCGTCTGTAAGCTGCTGCATAATTTCTTCAGCCTGTGAGAAGCCTGTAATTTCTGTTTTAAGGTCAACAGGGATACCGAAAATTGAAGTTTCCTTCAGAACGCCACCGTAAAGGTCAACGTAGAAGTTTGACTTATTGGTTTCAGTTTTCTTCTGGAGTCCTTCATTGTTAATGAGGTAGTTTCTATAAACTTCTGCAACGTCAGCGTAGTTTACTTCATTGCTGTCGCTGATTGGGTAATAGCTTACAGAAATCTTTTCTGTCTTGATTTTACCCTTTTCAAATACAGTAATCTTAGTTCCGTCTGTACCACCCATGAAGTAGTCGTCCTTAGAACGGAGCTGGAATCTGAAGTAAACGCTGTTGAATGCCTGTTTATTCTGCTTACTTACCTGAGCGTTAACTGTTGCATTTGCGTCACCGTCAGTTGCGATAGCAACAAGACCGTTAGGGCCTGAAACGGTTGCGATAAGTGGAAGGTAAGCCTGTTCAGTAACTCTTGGAGCTGTGAGAGGAACAGTTGTCTTATCACGTCCATAGAGAATCTGTTCGTATGAAGCGTAGCCTTCCTTATCGTTATTGTATTCAATAACTGCACCACTTCCGTCAGGAACAATCATATAACCTTCAGTTGGATTTCCTGCAAGGTCAGCTCTTGGAGAAGCACCGAATGTCGGAGCCATTGTAAGAGCAGTAATAATCTTTCCGTCAACAGTATTTGTATCAACTTCTGTTACTTCGTCGATATCAACTGTAACTTCAAGTCTGTCCTCGTGGAGAATATACTTTACAGGAACAACAAAGCCTGCTGATTTATAATCGTATGTAACTGTAACGCCTTCCTTAGAAAGCTTCCATGTTTCCTTACCGTCAGCTGGTTTTGAGAAAGTATTAGCTGAATAGAGAGAGTTGATATTTCTCTTTTCCTGTCTGAGGTCGCCGTATTCAAGGATAAGACCTGAAGCTGTCTGATGTCTCTGTGGGAGCTTCATAGTAGTTCCCTTAGTGTCATCAATAACAGTGGTATCACCGTAAGGGTTAACAGGTGTGCTCCACCAGTACTTATCGCCCTTTACGTCATAAAGAGCAACCTTATGGCTTTCCTTATCTGCATAAAGCTTGAGGTTTGCATTTTCTGTTACAAGTTCGATATCAGCAAGAAGTCTCTTTCCGTCGAGAGTTGTAAAGAGCATTCTGCCTTCCGGTGACTTATAAAGTCTTCCATTTTCGTTATCCTCTGAAGTATAAGCGTATTCGCTTTCTACTTCAAGAGTCTTAGGGTTCATGTAATAAACTGTATCAAGGTCAACTGTTACGAATGCGTCTTCAACAAGTTCGCTTAAAAGTCGCATATAGAAGTTTGAAACCTGTGTAAATCCAGCGTCTGTTTCAACAATCCAGAAGCCCTTCTTAGATGAGCTTACAACCTTGCCATTTTCCTCTTCGCCCTGTTCAAAGGTTGACATAAGGATTTCTTTTCCGTCCTTAACAGAAACAATAGCAATTACTTCGCTTGGATTTTCCAAAAGCATATCTTCAACATACTTGAGTTCATCTCTTGCAGCGTTAACAGCAGCCTGAGTTGTAGGATTTGCAATAAGAGCTTCTGCGTTTGCAATAGCCTCGCTGTAAATCTTCCATGTATATTCAGTATAATCTTCTGCTACAAGGTCCTTATCAAGCTTCTCAAGTTCTTTTTCAAGCTTTGATACGTCAATCTTGTCCGGTTCTTCAAATTCCTTTTCAGGCTTTGCATTTGCCTTAACGAGTGCTTCCTTGGCTCTGTCGAGAGCAATCCAAGCCTCGTCAAGCTGATACTGAGTAGATTCTACATTATCGCCGATAGCCTTTGCGTTATCATAAGCTGCCTTATAAACTGCGTAGCTTTCAGCTGTATAATCTTCAGCATCTTCCATTTTCTTCAAGAGCTTATCAAGCTCTTTTCTTACTTTAACTGTACCTGTATAAATCTGGTATTCGCCGTATGTGCCGATGAGGTCCATATTATCCTTAACGTAGTCAACGGTAGTATCAACATCGATATCCATTGACTGGTCCTCTTCGACCTCTTCTTCCTCCTCTTCTTCTGTTGTTTCGCCGTCTGTTGAAACAGAAGTGTCAGTATTAGCGCCGTCGGTTGATTCCTCAGCAGCAAAAGCTGAACCAAGAGGCATAAGCATTGTCAGAACCAGAGCAAAGACAAGTATTTTTTTCATTTTACTATGCATCTAAAAAACACCTTCCTTCCTTAACCCCTGATTCTGTATGCGATTTCGGTATAAAGTGAGTAAATGAACACATATACCTGCTGGAACAATGAAAGGAGCAATACTGCCAGGAAAAGAATAAGGAGCATTGCGATAAGAGTTCCTCCAATCGACACAAGAGTCTTTGTGAATGAATACTGGTGAACAGCCTTCATTGCCTGAATCATCAGAACAACAGACCAGCCCAGTCCAAGATATGAAATAAAGTTTACCCAGATAGCTTCATCAAGAACGAGGAAGTTTGAGATAAATGTTGAGAGATAAACTCCGAAGATGTAAGGTACGATTGCGTATGCTGAATAGATACAAATCTTTTTAAGAGTACCTTCACCGTCAAAAAGTGTACATACAGCCCAGTTTCCGATTACCCATACAAAGAAGTAAACGAATGACTGTACGATAAGAGGAACAACGTTAAATACCTTTACATATGCAGTGTTAAAAGCAAAGCCCTTGAGCTGTCTGTCAACAACCATTGCAACGAAAAGGAGAAAAACGATAAAGAATGAAAGACCAAGTGAGCCTTTCTTCTTCCATCTCAGGTCCTCAAAACCTTCAATAGGATGGAAGATAACATGCTTGAGCCAGCCTAATGTAGTAAATTCATACATAATTACTCTTCCTCCTTCTTTGGTTTTTTCTTAAGACTTTCTTTAATCTTCATAAATCCGACAGCGATATATGCTGAAATCGGAGCAATAATCTTTTTCTTCTTGAGTTTGCCGTATACAAGGATAAGAACGATAAGAACAAAGAGTCCGATTACGATAATCTCAAAGTTAGCTCTGAGGAATTCGTCACGATAGTATTCATAAGCCTTGTCGTAATTTTCCTGGTCGTAAGCTGTTTCAAAGTATTCCATAGCGAGTTTATATTCGCCTGCGTTAAGAGCAGCCTTACCGAGAGCGATATGCGCCATAGTATAGCCACCGTCACGTCTGATTACTTCTTCCCAGATTGGCTTAGCCTCAGTATATTTACCTTCAACGTTAAGGATAGAAGCTGCGTGAACGTACTTACCGAAAACTGTTTCAACAAATACTGTTACGTCGTTCTTGATACCGTCGATAACGTAAATCTTATCACCGAGAGTTTCAACAGCGTTAGGAGCTGTGAATGAGCCTTCCTGTTCAGAAGGAGTTGACCTTGTTCCAAAGACAAACAAGAGGTCTGCGTTCTTGTCATACTGGAACACACGTCCTGTTTCGTAGTCAAGGAGGTTAAACACTTCGTT
Source organism: Oscillospiraceae bacterium (assembly GCA_017451665.1). Classification (GTDB taxonomy): domain Bacteria; phylum Bacillota; class Clostridia; order Oscillospirales; family Ruminococcaceae; genus JAAZZIT01. The sequence goes on from JAFTNX010000222.1 coordinate 7,278, forward strand.
TTCACCAACAACTACGTCAGTGAGCTTAGTTGACTTAGCAACTGATTCGTCATAGCCCCACGCAAAGTCACCGAACTGATATGTGTTACCCTTTGCGTTATTCCAGATATTTACGCCAGCAGGATTAAGCTTCTTAACAGCGTCAGTAGAAGCGTTAGCTGATTCTGTAACTGTAAAGATAAATCCGTCCTGGTCCATATCAAAGTTATGGAATTCAGTAGGAACTGTGCTTACCATAGCTTCAAGCTGTTCTTCGGAAGCAAAAATTCTCCAGACCTTTCTTGCGATAACCTCAGCTGTCTGTTCAACACGGTTAGCACCGAAGAAGCCCTTGAATTCGCCGTTTTTGTCGTATCTGAGAGCACCTGTATTAACAGATGTAGCGATAAGATAAACGTTTCCTTCCTTGTCAGCACTTACCTTAGAAGGAGTAAATGCTTCAGCTGAATATGCCTGTGAATCAGGCTTTAAGAATTCCTGTTGAAGTTCACAGGTAAGAGGTCCTGTGATTTTAAGTCTTACACCTCTGCTGTTTTCTGTATCAGCAACGTAAAGGATTGTATCGCCCTCAGCGTTTACTTCTACAAAAAGTCCCTTAGGAGCGTTGAAGTTCTTGACACCAGCCCCATCGATTGACTTATAGCAGCCCTTGAGCTCAAAATTCTCATTAAAGCTTAAAATTCTGTGATTTTCAGTATCAGCAATCCAGATTGTTCTTGTTGTATCTTCAACGTAGATATCACAAGCACCATTAAGGTTTGGGTTTTCGTTGTTGCTGATAAAGAATTCGCTTTCAGGGTTTGACAATTCGTCAAGTCCCAAATCGTGACCCGTCCATGTTTTTTCAACCATGTATCCTGCCTGTGAAGGAATCGGGTCCTGCCAGTTATCATAACTGTATGTTTCGTATGGTTCATCTGCAAATGCAGTAACTGCCATCGAGCTGATAGTTGCCACTGCTGTTGCAATACCAATCAGGCGTTTTAACATTTTAGACACCACTTATCACCTATTTCCTTTTTTAAATTTAAATTTCAAATTTACCATTGTCGTATTAGTCCTTGATACCCGAATTTGCCATTGTTTCCATAACGTTATTCTGAGCGATAATGAATACGAGCAGTGGAGGAATCATAAGTATAACTGCCGTCGCAAATGTAACACCCTGTCTTGCGATACCTGATGCTGCAATCTGGTTCATGATTGTAGGAAGTGTCTTGAGTTCTTCTGAGTAAATAAGAGAACCACCCTGGATATTCCATGCACCCTGGAATGCAAAAATCAAAAGTGTCATAAGAGCCGGCTTAAGGTTTGGCATAACGATTGTCCAACAGATTCTGAACAGTCCTGCGCCGTCAACCTTTGCAGCTTCAATCATTGAGTCGTGGATTGTAACCATACTCTGACGCATAAGGAACAGACCCATAGATGTTGCGATATTCGGAAGAATAAGTGCAAAATATGTATCGATAATTCCCATAACTGCCATTACGAGGAACTGGATAATCCACATTGCAGAAGATGTAAAGAGGAGGGCTGTTACAACGATTTTGTTGATAATAGCGTTGCCCGGGAATTTACACTTTGCAAGAGGGAAAGCCGCACAGCAACAAACAAAGATGTTTGCAACTGAGATAATTACTGTAATAAACGCACTGTTGAAGATATATCTTGAGAGAGGTACCCACAATCCACTTGCAACCTTAAACATATCAGAATAGTTTCTCAATGTAGGTCTTAAAACGTAAAGCTTTGGTGGGAATACGAAAAGCTCTTCAATCGGTTTGAACGACTGGATAATTGCGTAATAGAGTGGGAATACCATAAAGATACCCAGCAAGCAAAGGAAGATAAAGATGAAAATATCTCCACCAAGGCTTCCGGCAGTACGCTTACGCTTATCCTTGACCTTGAGTTGCTCAATATTCTTTTTCTTTTTAGCCATTTCGTTTCCACCCCCTTAGTCAAGATACTTTCCAAGCAACCAGGTAATAAACTTGTTTGCAAGGAGCATAGCTGCGAACAGAATGAAACAGATTGCACAAGCGTAACCCATTTCGTAACGGATAGTACCGTAGTCTGTTGCGTGGTTCATAATAGTATGAGCAGCGTAGTCTGTTGATGGAAGACCTACGAGGGCCTGACCAACAGCACCTACTGTAAATGCTGCTGAAATCTGAGTAACTGCTGCGAAGAGGAGCTGAGGTCCCATTGATGGAATTGTAATAAGGAACAATTCCTGCCATCTGTTTTTAATACCCTCGATAGCGCCTGCTTCGTACATTGACTTGTCGATATTCTGGAAACCTGCACGGATAGCAAGGAAGCCTGCACCCATTGAAATCCACAGCTGAACCACGATTACAACTCCGAGAATGTACTTAGTGTCTGTAAGCCACTGAGTAGGTGAGTTGATAAATCCAAGGTCAAGAAGGATTGAGTTAATGAAACCGTATGAGTCACCTGAAAGGAAGAGCTGCCAGATGATATAAACTGACGGAGTCATTGATGGTGCGTAGAACACGAATGTAAAGAATGTCTTGAGCTTCGGATGCATTTCGTTAATGAGCCAAGCGATAAAGAAGCTGAGCACATAGCTGAAAGGTCCTGTAAAGATTGCAAATACAAGAGTATTTCTTACTGCAATCATAAAGATATCGTCATTCAAAAACAGTGTATAGAAGTTTGAAAGTCCTACAAACTTAGGAAGCTGTACCATATTAAAGTTTGTAAAACCGATTGGAAGTGAAATACATACAGGGATAATGATAAAGATTAAGAACAAAACCATAAAAGGAGCGAGAAGTCCGTAACAGCCTGCATTAAGCTTCATCATATGCCAAGTATATTTCCACTTGCTCTGCTTATTAATCGGTTTGCCTTTTTCGGCAGTAGTAGTTTCAGCAGTAACAATTTTTTCTTCTGACATTTAAAACCTCTCTCCTTTCCTAATTATTATACATACCCAAATCTTCCAGCTTACGTACAATTTCGGCATTGATATCCTTGTTATACCACATAAGTGTATCTCTTGGATTTTCTGCCTCATTAACTACTGTTCTGAAAGCATTTGTAAGGTTACGAGTAACTGCATATGAAGCAGGGATAATCGGAATTTCAACCTGTGCTTCCATCTGGTCAAGAATCATTTCAAGTTCAGAAGCTGTCCATGAAAGCTGCTTGAGTGCTTCCACGTTTGCAGTATCAAAACGTCCCATTGTACCCATAAGTGCTTCGATGTCGTTAGCATAAGCAACCTGAGTTTCTGTTGAAGTAAACCACTTGATAAATTCCCATTAAGCCTGCTGGTTTTAACAAGCCTAAAAGATTATAGCTCCTTAACCAACTGAGCAAGATGCGTGGTTGATTGTTCAGTCCGGCTGAACTGTACCAGT
>JAFTNX010000223.1 GCA_017451665.1 Oscillospiraceae bacterium
AACTCGTTAAGCACCTCGTGACGCATACCTGAATAAAGCTTCATTCTCACGTTACAGCCCTTTGAACTAAGCTTTTCAAACAGCTTATAAACGCCCTTGCCGTAGCTACCAACAGGGTCTTCTCTGCCCGAAACAAGATACACAGGAAAATCCTTGTTTATGCTGTCGTACCATCTTTCATCAGAAACATAAGCCTTCATTTTTGCAAGATTTTCAAATCCGTTTACTGTAAATATGTAGTTACAGAGTTCATCATTATCGTATTTTTCCACAACCATTTCATCTCTTGTAAGCCACTCGTGAACAGATTCAGGGTTGTCAATTCTGCTGTTGTAGTTTGAAAAAGCAATGTCGTTGAGTCTTTCAACAACAGCCTTGTCACCCTCTTTGAATTTATATTTATCAATTAAAAGCAGCTGTGTTCCCAAAAACTTTGTGTTTCCGTAAGCAGTCCCCGAAAGAACAGCCCCGTCAATCCAGCTTCCGAATTTGGTAATATAGGCTCTTGCAATAAAGCTACCCATACTGTGGCCCAGAAGCACATAAGGATAGTCGCCGTATTTTTCAGAAATAAGCTGTCTTAATGTCTGCAAATCTCCCACACAGCATTTGAAACCGTCGTTTTCTGTAAAATACCCAAGCTCCCCTCTTTCAAGAGCAGCCTTTCCGTGACCGAGGTGGTCGTTTCCACACACAAGCCAGCCTTTTTTTGTCATAAAGGAAATAAAATCCTCATAGCGTTCAATGTATTCGCACATTCCGTGTGAAATCTGCATAACGCCAACAATTTCGCACTGTGGTTCATAAATATAATAGTTTATTTTTCTTTTTGAATCCTTTGAATAATAATCTCCACAAAACTTATAATAACTCATACCCGTCCTCCTATCTTATTTCAAGCCCCAAAAGACTTGCCAGACAGCTTGCCTGATAGCTTGTAACCACAGCCCCTTTAAGCTCTGAAAAACCCTGTGAAACCATAATCCCCTCGATTTCACAGCTTGTAAGGTCAACGCCTTTAAGGGGCGTTTTTGCAAAATTCACTCTGTAAAGGTTTGTTTCCTTAAACAGCGTGTTTTTAAATGTGCAGGACGAAAGCTCGCCGTTTTTAAAATTGCTTTCGTTAAATTCTGTAAAATCAAATTTCGACGCTGTGAAATTCACATATTCAAAAACACAGTTTTCAAAGGTGACGTCCATAAAGCTTCCCCTTGAAAGATTTATCCCGACGCCCTTACAGTTGACAAATCTACATCTTTTGAATATTCCCTCGGTCATATCACAACCCGAAAAATCGCAGTTTTTAAATTCCGTATCGTAAAATTCTCCACGATAAGCCTTTGAATTTACAAAGCGACAGCTTTTTACAACACAGCCCCACGCAGAAAATCCGTCAAGCTGTTTTTCGCTGGCGTTTATCCCCTTGATTAAGCTTGCGTCAAATGGCTCTCTCGAAAAAAGCTCCAGAAAGAAGCTTTCCTCGTCAGAAATATCAAAAAGCTCCTCAGGAATTTCAGGTGGTGTGATTTTTTTAAGTGACATATTTTATTTATCCTTTTTCTTAAACACAAAAAATTTGCTTACTATATAATTAAGCACAAGTATCACAAACTGAGCTATGATTTTTATGATGTCCTGGTTGAAATGAAGAAGATTTACAAACACAAGCAAAATCAGTTCTTCGACAAAATAGGTAGCAAGTCTGCCTGCGTAAAAATCCCTTGCCTGAATAAAAAACTCTTTTTTGGTTTCACACTTTGCGTCAAAAACCCATATTCTGTTAGTTACAAAAGCAAATGTCACAGCAAGCACCCACGAAATAGTGTTTGCAATATGGACATTTATGCCCATAACTGTGCCTGCTATAAAAAAGCTCAAAATACTCACAACAGTTGTAAGTGCGCCAAAAAACAGATAAAGCAGAACGCTTTTGTGCTTTTTATAAAAGCCTTCAAAAATCCTGAAGAAAGGAAGGCTCATAATCTTATCAAAAATATCCTTTTTGTTTTCCATAATTTACCCTTTTGATTTTAGTCTTTTTTCACAGAAATACTGTAAATTCCAAGTAAATTATATCACAACACATAGGTTTTGTCTATAATCTTTTTAAATCTCGTTGCAATTTTTTAAAAGATGTGATATTATATTCTTTAACAGCTTATGCTGAATTTTAAAAAGAAACAGAGGTTTTTTATTTTATCATGGACATAGTGATTATTGCTGTGCTTATTTGTTTCTCTGCTATTTTTTCTGCAACAGAAACAGCTTTTTCATCTGCAAACAAAATCCGACTCAAAAACCTTGCCGCATCAGGAAACAAAAGTGCAAAGCGTGCTATAAAAATCATTGAACGCTTTGACAAGGCGCTTACAGCTATTCTTGTTGGAAACAACATTGTAAACATTGCGTCTACTTCACTTGCAACAGTTGCTTTTACAAGACTTTTAGGTGAAGGCAGTGTGGGAGTTGCAACAGCTGTTATGACGGTTGCTGTACTTATTTTTGGTGAAGTTATTCCTAAGAGTCTTGCTGCTGAACACGCAGAAAGCTTTGCAATGTTTATGTCTACACCTCTTACAATACTTATAACAATTCTTACACCGATTATATGGTTTTTCTCAGGACTCAAAAGACTTATTAACAAGATTGTTGGCACAAAGTCAAATCAGCCTTCTGTAACAGAAGAAGAGCTTATGTATCTTGTTGAAGAAATCGAGGACGAGGGCGTTTTAGAAGAACACGAGTCAAATCTTGTAAGAAGTGCTCTGGAATTTGACGAAATCACTATTGAGGAAATTTTAGTTCCGAGAGTTAATATTGTTGCAGTTTCACTTTATGAGGACATCGAAAAAATCAAGGAGGTTTTTATAGAAGAAAACTATTCAAGACTTCCTGTTTATGATAAAAATATAGACGACATTGTGGGAATTATCCGTCAGCCTGATTTTTACGCTATGTATTTAAACGGTGGCAAGGATATTTCACAGATTATGAAAACTCCGCTTTACATTTCCGAACACAAGAGGATTTCTGAAATACTTATGGTTATGCAGAAGTCAAAAATGCATATGGCAATTGTTGTTGACCAGTATGGTGGAACTGAGGGTATTGTTACTCTTGAGGACATTATTGAGGAGCTTGTGGGAGAGATTTATGACGAAAGCGACGACGAGGACCGTTCTTTTGTAAAGATTTCAGACAGCGTATGTGAGGTTTCAGGGGAATACAGTCTTACAGATGCTTTAGAAAAAATGGAGCTTCCTGACAATCTGATTGACACTGAATGTAATTCTGTGGGTGGCTGGTTTATGGACCTTGCAGAACACATTCCAGACAAGGGCGAAAGCGTTGTAAGTGGAATATTCAAGCTGACAGCTATTGACGCTGACGAAATGAGAGTTAAACGTATCCGAATGGAAATCGACAAAGAAATCAATGAAGAGGACGATTAAATGGGAATCAGAATTAAGCGTGAACCTTTTTTGAAAATTGAAAAAGCGTACAGAATTCTTACTGCTGTGACATTTTACGTTACACTTGCTGTAATCCTGTCAGCAGTTGTGGTTGTTCCGATTTTCGGAAGCTCTGACGCAAACTGGGTTATGGTTTTATACAGTGGATTTTATTATCTTTACTGTCTGGGACTTTGTGGCTGTGCTGTGCTTGGGGCTATTGCCTGTTATGTTACAAAAAGCGAAATTTTAGGTTTGCAGTGCGCTTTGCACATAGTAGATTTTATTCTTGCATTTTTAAATTACAAGCTGTTTACAGCACTTTTCCTTTACGGAATTAAAATGGACGCAACAGCTGAAAAGCTTATCGGTACTGACACCGACGCATTTGTAAAAGCGTCAACAGAAAAATGGATTTATCTTGTAATTTCTGTGCTGATTAGCTGTATTTTAGCTGTGCTTTCAACAGTTAAGCTTTCAAAAGAAAAGCAACCGTAACGCTGGACCCTCCTCTGCCACACATCCTTTTGTTTGGGACTTGAATTTTGAGTTGTGGCAGGGCTATCGCCTCGCTTAAACTCGGCTTAAAGAGTGAGGGTAAAAAAATTATAAAGACAAAAAATAAACTCACTATCGTAATGGTAGTGAGTTTTTTGTTTTGGAAGTCGCACACTTTTTAAACTATGGAAGGCAACAAAAAAGAGCATGATTTCTACTACTCTTAATTTTTTCTTTTTTAATCCGTCGGCAAAGCCGACACCTTAATTGTCAATTGTCAATTGTCCATTGTCAATCTAATTGCAAACGTCACGTTTGCAATTAACCAGCGTCACGCCGGTTAATACTCTACGATGAATTCTACTCGTGGGTTGCCGTCTTTGTCGTCACTAATCATTTTAGCTGACTTTATTTTAATGTCAGAAACAGGCTTTGATTCAGCGCCGTCAAGCCCTGTTGTTCTCTTTATGTCAAGAAAACCGTCAACTACCTCCATACCTTCAGTTACAAGCCCGAAAGCAGCGTAGTTTCCGTCAAGATGTGATTTTGCTTCGTAACAGATAAAGAACTGACAAGATGCGCTGTCCATATCATCTCCACCTCTTGCCATTGAAACAACACCTCTTGTGTGTGCAAGGTTGTTTTCAACACCGTTTGCAGCAAATTCGCCCTTGATTGTTTCAGGTCCATTTCCTGTGCCGTCACCGTTAGGGTCGCCACCCTGCGCCATAAAGCCTTCAACTATTCTGTGAAATGTAAGCCCGTTGTAAAATTCGTCTTCAACAAGCGACTGGAAATTCTCACAGGTGATTGGGGCTATGTCAGGATAAAGTGTGATGATGAATTTCTTTTCCTCACCATCCTTGCTTCCACAACCAGAAAAAATACCAAGTGTCATAACAGCACCAAGCGCTGCTGCTAAAAGTCTTTTGAATTTCATAAAATTATCTCCTTGTGATTTAAAATATACCTTTACTATTTTAACACATCTTTTTGCTTTTATCAAGTGTTTGTTTAAACTATCTAAATATCACTCCTTAAATTTTACAACCTGCTAATTGAAATCTGTTAAAGAATGTGATAAAATATCTGTAACCGATTACATAAAGGAGCTTATTATGAGAATTAAAAGACTTATTTCCACAGCTGCGGCTATTATAATGACCGTAAGCTGTCTGACGGGCTGTTCGGGGTGCTCGGATAAGGATACTGCTTTAAAAAAGGAAAGTACCTCTGCCGAAACCACAACAGTTACCACTACTATGACCTTGCCTCTCACTGTTACAATTGCACCTGAGAATGAGGACAGCACAACTTCAACTACCACAACGGCTGATGATGAGGAAGCTCACAGCACAACAACTTCCGAAAAGCCACAGACAACTACTGCTTCCGATAAAAAGGAAACAGATACCACTTCCACAAAGAAGCCGACGGACACAACTGCTACAACAACTACCAAAAAACCGTCAACTTCAAAAGCAACAACTACTACCAAAAAACCAACTACCACAACTACAAAAAAACCAACTTCAAACCCACCACAGACAACTGATATTTCCGATTTTACAACTCAGGAAATCATTAACGATATGGGCGTGGGCATAAACCTCGGTAATACTTTTGAATCCTGTGGAAGCTGGATTAACAGCTCAAGCGTTTCAAATTATGAAATGGCGTGGGGTAGCTGTATTATCACTGAGGACATCATCAAGGGATACAAAAACGCAGGCTTTGGCGTTGTGAGAGTGCCTGTTGCCTGGAGTAATATGATGGGTAGCAATTATCAGATTAACGATGACTATCTCGAAAGAGTCAAGAAGGTTGTTACTTGGATAATTGACAACGATATGTATGTTATTTTAAATGTTCACTGGGACGGTGGCTGGATTAACAACTACAACGAATCGGGTATGAGCTTCAGCAAAACCTATGACGAATGTAAAAAGAAATACACAGCTATCTGGACAAGGCTCTGTGAGGAATTCGGAGATTTTGACGAGCATCTTATGTTTGAGTCACTTAATGAGGAAGGCTGTTTTGACGACCTGTGGAACAGGTGGGGTGGCACAAACGGTAAAAGCGAGGCATACGGACTTTTAAATGACATCAATCAGATTTTTGTTGATTTGGTAAGAGCTTCGGGAAAGAACAATTCAACCCGTCACCTTCTTATCGCAGGCTATGCAACAGACATTGACCTTACCTGCGACTCTGCATTTAAAATGCCGAATGACCCTAAAGGACGCTGTGCTGTGTCTGTTCATTACTACACACCACCGGGATTCTGTATTCTGACAGAAGACGCTGACTGGGGTAAGGCAAGCTCAACCTGGGGCACAACCTCAGAAGTAAACGCATTGAAAAAATACTTCAACAAGCTTAAAACAACCTTTGTTAACAAGGGCGTGCCTGTAATTATCGGCGAATATGGTTGTCCTCAGGACAATAAGGAAACTGAATCAATCAGAAAGTTTATAACTACCGTTTCAAAGGAAGCTATTGCAAGAGAAATCTGCCCTGTTTTGTGGGATACCTTTGACAGAAATAACCCTACAAAGTGCTTTTATAACAGAAAGACCTGCAAGATGAACGATTCAGTTATTGCTGAAAATTTCCTTGACTTGTCTGACAATTAAAAACACAAACCTGACTGAGGAAAACCTTTTTAATAGGGGTTTTCCTCAAATTTTTGCTACAATTTTATGCATATTAAACAAATTTATATCAGAGATGTTGACAAATTATGTCATTGTGTAGTATAATTGAACAAAATAAAGGTGTCTATGACACTCATCTGAAAGGAAGTTATTTTTATGGCAGTTTGTCCTGAATGTGGAATTGAACTGAAAGAAGGCGCTACTTTCTGTGGAAAATGTGGTGCTACAATCAACAGCGAAAAAGTTGAAGCTCCAATTCAGCCTCAGATGAATCAGGTAGCAGCAGAAAATCCTGTTTTTGTTGAGAGTGATGAAAAAACAGTTTCTTCTATCGGAAACGGTGTTTTGAAAAATGTAGTAACCGGTGGTGGGCTTTCATCTTTGAATGCTACCCTCACCGACAAAAGAATTTATGTATCAGGCAAATGCCTTGAACACTCAGGCATCGGCTGGAGATATTCAAAGGTATCAAGAATTATCGAAGTTGATGAAGTTTCAGGCACAGGATTTGTTTATATCACAAAACCGTTTCTTATGTTTATGACTATTCTTATGTTTTTGGGCGGAATTATTTCAACACTGGTATGTTTATCAGTACAGCAGAATGCCGACCCGATGTATGTTCAGAATACATACGGTAATTACATTATTCCTGTTGCATTTTTCATTCTGGCAATTATCTTTTTCATTGTGCATTTCCTTACAAAAAAGAATATTTTCCAGATTGAATACGCAGGTGGAAGAATAGGCTTTGACGTAAAATGGATAAGAGCTGATATTGCTACTGATTTCCAGAAGAAAATTCACTATGTAAAGAAGCTGAAAAAAGAAGCAGACAGAATTACCAATTGACAGTTGACAATTGACAATGGACAATTGAGATGACGGCTACGCCGACGGATAAAAAA
>JAFTNX010000224.1 GCA_017451665.1 Oscillospiraceae bacterium
CCAAATGCGCCGAATCCTCCTGTTGCGAAGAAAAATCGGTTTTCGTCGGTCATATCCCCGTCGATTTAGGTGATTATTCCAAAGGTGAGGCGTGAGTAGTTTAGCTTATGCCAGCTTAATCCCTCGTCAAAGCTACGCCAGAAGCCCCATTCCCCGAAAAGCCTGCCACTGATGTAAATAGCAGGTCGGTTTTTGCCCTTTCCGAAGCCCACAGTTTTGACAAAATCCTCGTCACCTGTGATTTTAAGGGCAGTTTTTGTTTTGAAATCCACCTTGAAAAGCCCACAATCGTGGAGTGCCATGTAGCATTCACCCACGGAGTCAGGTAAAAATCTGATTTCACAGCCCTTGAAGCCGTCAATTCCGGCAAAATGTCTTTTCGGAAGATTTTTTATCTGGGTTTCTGTGAATGTTTCCCCACCGTCAGCGCTTGTGTAAACACTTCCATCTTCCCCAAATCCGTAAAAAACAGAAGAATTTTTTCTGTCGGAAAAGATTTTTATTTCTCTTTCGCTTTGTGAAATATCATTCCCCAAAAGGTCAAAAACACGCACTTTTGTGAATTTTTCGCCCGCCACATCATACCTTACAGCACAGCTTATTGGCAGTCTGAAACGATTTTCAGCAAGCGTCCACAAAACAGTTTCCCCGTCAGGTGAAACAGCACACCAGCCACTGTTTGTGTTTGGCTTTGCAATTTCACGGGAAGCTTCACACAGCTTTTGCGAAATCCCGTCAGGGTATCCGATGTGAGTGAAGTTTTCCCCTCCGTCATGGGTTAAAATCACGCCACCCTTTGTCTGTCCTGTCCAGTTTCCTCGTGCAGTTGCCACAAAAATATCGGGGTTATTCTGTGAAAAATCACCGTTAACGCAGGTGATGTATCTGTTTTTGTTCTCGTCTGCAAAGGAATCTTCGCAGTGGCTTTCGGGAGTTTTATAAGCAAAACCACCCAAATCCCCCACAATAGAAATAACCTTGTTTCTTCCCGACGGAACACCGTAAATATTCAGGTGAACAGTTTCCTCGTGGCCCTCATTTAATGAGGAAATCCGTACATTTTCAATACCCTTTGAAAGATTATCAAGGGAGAAAATTCCCGTGCCTGTATTAAAAACTGCAAAATCGGGATTGAAAGGGTTGATTTGCAGGTTACTCATCCAGTGAAGTGGAATTCTGTTTCCGTTGTATTCGGGTTTCAGATAGCTGTCGTGAATGTCATAACGCTTGAAATCGTGGTCTGTGATAAAGCGATAATTTTCGCCGTTGTTGTAGGAAATAAAAATTCCCTCTGGTCGGCATGAAAGGGTACACACCACAAGAATATTCTCAAAAACTGAAATCCCACCAAAGCCACAAGGGGCTTTTCTGTTTTGGTTTTCGTCAGAAAAACCTGCAAAAGAGGGGGTAATATCCTTATCAAAGGCGATTTTTTCTTCTTTTACTGAATACCTGAAAACTCGTCCGTCAAAGCCTCCGCCATTGTCGCAGGCAAAGTTATCCCACCCTCCAAAGCTTTCCTTAAAGCTATGGGAAAATGTGATGTAAGCCTCGTTTTTTGTTGTGGAAATACCCACCGGCACAAAACCGTTATGGGTACATCTTTTATCGTCAAGTGACTGTGGAATTGTGAGTTTTTCAAAGGTTTTTCCAGAGTCGTAGCTTACAAAAAGGGTGTGCTGTCTGTTGTCGGAATGTGGATTTTCTCCGTTTGTACCTAAAATCATAATGTCGCCTATGAATTTAATCATAGTGAAATTATTCTGTGAAAAAGGGATTTTATGCCAGCTTTCACCGAGATTTTCCGACACAAAAAGCCCGTCCCCTTGCGAAGCAAACCACAGTTTTTTGTTGTGGTATACAAGTCTTTCGGCAGTTGAACGTGCAGGGAAATTACCGTTGCTGATAAATGGGGTATCCTTTATTTCAAAGGTTTCGCCCATATCCTTTGACACAAGAAGAACGGATTTTCCGTTTGTTTTTCCGTATCTTGGTGAATTTCCTGAAACAGCAAAAAGCATCTGTGGGTTATCCTCGTCTATTGCAACAGAAATGGGACTGTGAAGAAATCTTGTGCTTTCGTCAGCAAAATAGCTAAGGCATTTCCACTGCTTATTTACAAATTCATAGCGATAAATCCCACCAACGTCGGTTCGTGCATATAATATATCAGGGGCTTTCGAGTGGAATACAAATCCTGTTACAAAGCCACCACCACCGATTTTCAGCTGGTGAAAAGTGAAATTCAAGTCGTCAAGTCTTTTCATATAAACCTCATTTATAACTCTTGCAAAGCTCTTTGAGAGGACATTTTTCGCATTTTTCGCCTCTTGCTTTACAAATATCTCTTCCGAAAATCACAAGTCTGTGACAAAAATCAGAGGATTTTTCTGGTGGAATAATCTTTCTCAAATCATCTTCAACCTTTTTTGGCTCTTTGTTTTTTGTAAGTCCAAGTCTGCCACAAATTCTGATACAGTGTGTATCTGTAACAATTGCAGGCAGGTGGTGAACGTCGCCCATTATAAGGTTTGCAGTTTTTCTGCCTATTCCTGAAAGCGTTGTTAATTCCTCAATTGTTTTTGGGATTTCGCCGTTATAATTCTCAATCAGTTGCTTACACATATTCACAACAGACAAAGCCTTTGTTTTATAAAGTCCACAAGGCTTTATGATTTCTTCAATGTCTGATACGTCAGCATTTGCAAAATCCTCAATCGTCTTGTATTTTGAAAAAAGCTCTTTTGTAACGATATTTACCCTTGCGTCAGTACACTGTGCAGAAAGTCGCCCTGCTATCATAAGCTCGTGGGGTTTTTCGTATATAAGTGAGCACGCAGCGTCCAGATAGTATTTTTCAAGCTTGTTGCAGATTTCAGTAGCTTTTTGTTTTAATGTCATATATTTTTCACGCCTTTCTTTTAAAAGATTTAATTTACTGATATTGTAATATAAACCCTCACATTTTTCAATAGAAACTTATTAAATACCTATAAGTTTTTTGCAACAGGGGGATTTTTAAAAATACATTTTGAAAAAAGTTTTGAAATATAGTATAATAGTGTATATATGTTTTTTTGACAGACTATTTTTAGAAGGACGATGATTTATGCTTGAAATTTTATTTAACGGCAAGTACGGTGGAATTGAAACTGCACTTGGCGTAGCAATATCTTTTCTGGTTGCTTTTGTGGGATTTGCAGTGTTTAAAAATGTTCTCCCGAAAGACCAGGGCAGAGAATTTGCACATAACGGTGCGTTAAGCGAAGGCAAACCGAGAGGTGCAGGAATTATTATGATTTTTGCATTTGTGGTTTCTACGGTTGTTGTTATAAGACTTGACGTGGAATACATTGCGTATCTGCTTTTGATTTTTGGCTCAATGATGACGGGGTATCTTGATGACGCATCTGCTACTCCTTGGAGCGAGCTTAAAAAGGGTATTCTTGACCTTGTGATTTCTTTAGGCTCTGCTGTTTCCTACTGGTATTTCAATTCATCAAGAATTGTTATTGCTACTCTTGGAATAGACATAAAGCTTCCTGCTTTGGTGTTTATTGCTCTGGGAACAATTCTTGTGTGGGCGAGCATCAACGTTACAAACTGCTCTGACGGTGTTGACGGACTTTGTGGAAGCTTGTCGGTTATTTCACTGTTTTCAGCATTTGTACTCATTCACAAGCTTGACTGTGACGAAAGATTTGAAAAAATCATTCTTGTAATGCTTGCTTGTATTCTTGCTTACCTGTGGTTCAACTCTTCACCAAGTAAGCTCCTTATGGGTGACGCAGGCTCAAGAGCGCTTGGTGTTATGCTTGCAATTGCATTTATGAAAACAACTGCTCCGATTATGTTTGTTCCATGTGCAATTGTTCTTATTATTGACGGCGGACTTGGACTTGTAAAGCTTTCAGCTATCAGATACCTTAAACTCAAAAAGTTTATGGCAAACGTGAGAACACCAATCCACGACCATATGCGTAAAAACAAAAAGTGGAGTGACACACAGACAGTATTCAGATTCTGTATAATTCAGATTATTGTTTGTTCAGCAGTTATGGGGATTATTTTCAAGTAAATTGATTTGGGGACTAAAATTATGATAGGATTTTACAATTATACGGTAATTCTTACCTATATCGGACTTTTGTCATCGGTTTTCGGAATGACACAGGTTATCGAAGGGGAATATTCAATCGCTTTTCTCTGCCTGCTTTTGTCGGGAGTATGCGACCTTTTTGACGGAAAAATCGCAAGAGCCTGCAAAAACAGAACTGACCAGGAAAAGGTTTTCGGCATTCAGATTGACAGCCTTTGCGACCTGGTTTGCTTTACTGTTTTTCCTGGAGTTATAAGCTATTCATTCGGACTTAATCACGGTCTTGGAATTATTTCAGCTATGGCTATTATTCTTGGCGGAGTAATCAGACTTGGATTTTTTAACGTAATGGAAGAAGAACGTCAGCGTTCAACTGACGAAAACAGAAAGGAATATCAGGGACTTCCTGTTACCTCTGTTGCAATTATCCTGCCACTTCTTTATGTTGGCAAGGAATATATGAGCGAAACCTTCTTCCCTTACTTTTTCCAGAGCTTTATTATTCTTCTTTCAATACTTTTTGTACTTAATATCAAGGTTAAAAAACCAAAGCTCAAGGGACTTCTTGTGCTGGGAATTTTAGCTGTGATTATTATAGCAGGTTTTGTAAGAGGTAAACTGTAATGAAGTATTACGACATTGAGGGGAATTACTTTGAGAAGAATACTTCTCAGGACGATTTTCTTGTAAAGCTGTATGAAACTTTTTTAGGGAAAATCGCTTTAAAGGTGCTTGTTTCACCTGTGGTATCGGAAGTGGGTGGCTGGTTTTTAAAAACACCACTTTCAAAGGTTATGATAAAGCCTTTTATCAAGAAAAACAACATTGATATGTCAAGATACGAAAGCAGAAAATTCAAAAGCTATAACGACTTTTTTACAAGAAAAATAAAGGACGGGGAAGTTGAGTTTGACGATAACGAAAAGGTTCTTATTTCCCCAGCTGACGGAAAAGTAAGCTGTTATGAGCTTGACAAGAATGCTGTTTTTGAAATCAAGGGTGGAAAATACAGCCTGAAGTCACTTCTTAAATGCTGTAATCTTGCAGAAAAATTTCAGGGTGGTTATGCATTTGTCATCAGACTGACTGTTGACGATTATCACAGATATTGCTATGCCTGTGACGGTGAAAAGAGCGCTGACCGTCACATTAACGGGGTTTATCATACTGTAAATCCGATAGCTTTTTCTCATTGTAAGGTTTTTAAGGAAAACACAAGAGAATACTGCGTTATCTCAAATTCTGTTTTTGGAGAGGTTATCCAGATGGAAGTGGGAGCTACAATGGTGGGCAGGATTTCAAACAACCACAACGGACGCTGTGAAGTTAAAAAGGGCGACGAAAAGGGTATGTTTGAATTTGGTGGCTCAACTATTGTTGTGTTTGTAAAAAAGGACGCTGTAAAACGTCCTGAAACTCTCCTTTGTCGTACAAGGGAAGGTGCTGAAACAATCATAAAGCAGGGCATGGCACTTGGGGTAAAGGAATAGAGAAAATACGAGAGGAACGGCAATTTTATGCCATATGTAAAGGATTATAAGGAATTTGACGAAAAGAATTTCTATGGCGGGGACGATTTGGGTGCGATTATTGTTGACGGAAAAACACAGTTTCGCACATGGTCGCCACTTGCCAAGGGAGTTTATCTGAAAATATACAACGACGGTGTGGGAAACAACCTTGTTGAAACCCTTCCTATGGAAAGACATTGGACAGGCGTGTGGTTTGTTGAGATTTTGAGAAGCCTTGACGGGTATTTCTACACCTTTACTTATGAGTTTTCTTCACAAAAGGAGGAAACTATTGATATTTATGCAAAAGCCTGTGGCGTAAACGGCGAAAGAGGCGCAATTGTGGATTTTTCTACAACAAATCCCGAAGGCTGGGACAAGGTTAAAAATCCTGAGTGCAAAACACCTTGCGACGCTGTTATTTATGAAACTCACGTCAGGGATTTCACCATTGACGAAAGCAGTGGGGTTTCCTTTGAAAACAGAGGAAAATTCTTGGGATTTACCCAGTCGGGAACAACCTGCAAGGGCGAAAAAACAGGAATTGACCACCTTGTGGAGTTGGGAGTTACACACGTTCAGCTTTTGCCTGTTGAAGATTATGCGACAGTTGACGAAAGCAAGCCTCACAAGGCACAGTATAACTGGGGATATGACCCTAAGAACTACAACTGCCTTGAGGGTAGCTATTCTACCGACGCTGAAGACCCTAAAAAGCGTATCAGGGAATTCAAACAGCTTGTTATGGCGCTTCATAAAAAGGGTATTGGCGTAATTATGGACGTGGTTTATAACCACACATATTTCAGCGACAAATCGGCATTTCACAAGTCCTTCCCATTTTACTACCACAGAACAAAAGAGGGCTGGTTTACTAATGGCTCAGGGTGTGGCTGTGAAACTGCAAGTGAGAGAAAAATGGTTAGAAAATTCATCGCTGACAGCTTGAAATTCTGGGTGAATGAATTTAAAATTGACGGTTTCAGATTTGACCTTATGGCACTTCACGATATTGATACCGTTAACTATCTCAGAGATGAGCTTAACAAAATAAACCCACAGCTTCTTATGTATGGTGAGGGCTGGACCGGTGGGGAATCCCCACTTGCGTCTGATAAACTTGCTTACAAGTGGAACAGCTATTCCTTTGGAAGAGTGGGACTCTTTAACGACAATATCCGTGACGGCGTAAAGGGTGGTACTTTTAACGCATACGACAGAGGCTATGTCAGTGGAAATATGAATGCTTCGGGAACAATCTGCAGAGCGCTTACGGGATGTGTTCCTCACTATCAGCTTAAAGGACATCATCAGGAATGCTGTTGGGCGTTTGAGCCTACACAGTCGATAAATTACTGCGAAGCCCACGACAATAACACCGTCTGGGACAAGCTTTGCATAAGCGTTAAGGACGAGAGTGAAGAAACACGCATTAAAATGGATAAGCTTGCTGCGGCAATTGTTATTTTATCTCAGGGCGTGCCTTTTATCCATTGTGGGCAGGACTTTTTAAGAACAAAGCCTAAAATTCTCCCTGACGACGAAACGCCTAACGACTGGAATATCTATGACGAAAACAGCTACAACGCACCTGATTATACAAACTCAATCAAGTGGGAAAGAAAATCCCAGTACAAGGATGTATTTCTGTACTACAAAAAGCTGATTGCTTTAAGAAAATCATCAGCACTTTTCAGACTTCCTACAAAGGGAGAGGTTGAAAGCTGTCACAGATTTTACGGACAAAGCGACGGAAATCTGCTGATGTATTCACTTATCCGTGACGACGAGTGCTATCTTATTGCACTAAACCCATACCACAGCGAAAAATCCTTTGAAATTCCTTGGGATTTGTGGAATAGTGGAAAGTTTTTTGTAAGACTTGACGGCGACGGAAAAAGAGATACAACACCTCTTGGCGACAGAGCATTCAAGGTTTCACCTATATCAATGCTTGTGTTGAAAAGAATGAAAAACAGATAGTTTTGTAATCCCTTACAAATTTGTAAGGGATTTTTCGTATAAATAAATATGCTTAAATTTATAAACAAACTATTGACAGGGGTATACTTTTTTTGTATAATTAAATCAGGCGGATAAATGAAAAATTTTACTTTTGAATTTACCAAGATATTCAGTTTTTAATTCGCTAATCCATAATAAAGGAGAGATTTTATGACAAGAAAGCTTAAAAAGGGGATAGCACTTTTTCTGACAATCCTTATGGTTGTTACAATGTGGACTGTACCCGTTTATGCTGAAGGTACTATTGAAGTTATCTTTGAGGGGGTTAACGTTACTGTAAAGTCAGGCACAGTTGGTGATAATGCAGCATCATACGGTGAGGATTATGTACTCACAGTGGAAGTATCTGAAGGCTATACTGTTTATGATACAGACGTATACGGTTATGGTGATTCAGAATACAGCAACTTTAATTACACCTTTGATTTAGAAACAGGCGTTCTTACAATTCCGAAAGAGGAAATTGACGGATACGGAGAGGGATTGAAGGAAATTCATATCGATATCTATGCAATGAGAGAATATAATGCTGACACAGAGCTTAAAAAAATCGATTCTCTTCCATACACCGATGAATTTGTTATTCTGAAAGAAAACAACGTTGGAATCGGTATGGATGACGGCGTATTGACAGGCTGTATGAAGCTTTATGAAGTTGACCTTACAGAAGGTCAGGAATTGATGTATACGGCTGTTGGTACTGATACAATAGGTACTGATTTAGTAGTTTACGTTGCAAAAAAGACAGCACAGGCAAATATGTTTATAGAGCTTGACTATGTCGACGACGACAATAAGGGCTTTGGAGAAATGGGCAGTTTTACAGTTCCTGAAACAGGCACTTATGTGTTTATTGTTAAGCCATTTGACAATTACTATGATGAAGGTGTAGAGTTTAAGCTTCAAGATTATCCTGAATTGGGCGATGGACTTAACTTTTTGGATGAAACAGTGCCTACACCTGATGACGACGATTTGTGGGCATGGGATGTTGATACAAAAACACTTACACTCAAAGACGGTTTTGTGTTAGAGACTGAAGATTGTACTATTATGGTGCCAGACAACTCTACAATCAATGTTGAGGGAAAAGCAACTGTTTATTCATTGCTTGGTGATGCAATTTGTAGTAACGGTAACATTACTATAAATCTTAAAAAGGGTGCTGAACTTACTGTTGACGCAGGTTATTGTGGAATTTTTTCAGGAAGTGGAAAAATCAGCGTTATCGGTGAGGCTGACGAGGACGGAAATCTTCCTGTTATAAACAGTGAAGCTGACTCTGGCAATATTTTAATTGAAGACGACGACCATTATGACGTGATTTATGATAATGTTAATGAAGTAGTTATGAAAAACGTAAAGGCTACTTTCAAATCAAAATCTGAATGTATTTATGTTTACGAAAACACATCTGAGGATGAAAAAGGCGACGTTATAATTGAAAACTGTATTATTGATTTTAATGCATATGATGAAACAATCCAGACATATTCTGGGGATATTATCATCAAAGACAGTGATTCAAAGCTTTCTTCTGATGACGAAGAAGGTCTTGACGGTGATGATAATGTAGTAATTACAGGTGGAAGAATTCAGATTTCTGCTGTAGAAAACGCTATTGATGTTGGTGGAAAAATCACAATTACAGATTCAGAATTTATGTTGCAGTTCTTAAACAAAGACGGCCTTTATGATATTATATGTGCAAGCGACCTTTCTATTGATGGCGAATTTATAATTTACGATTTGGATATGAATATTCTTCACGAAGGTGAAATGACTGACGAAATCAAGCAGATGATTGAAGATAAGAATGCATTTGATTTCAGGGGCGAAGATGGAACATTAATCTATCCTAAGGTTGTAGTTTCAAAGTATAATGGTGGAAGTGAAGACAACGTTGTAGAAGGAGTTGAGAGTGATTACGAAGTGACTGACACACTTGAATTCACAACAGATTCAGAGGGTAAGGACTTGGAAGACCCTGTATGGGGCTACACACGCTTTATGGCAAGAACATGGGAAATCGTAGACACAGACCTTTCAGGTGTTGTTGATGACGATGGAAACAGCATTGATATTTCTTCACTTGAAGAAGGCACATACACTCTCAGAGTTAGATTTGAAAAGCAGATTTGTCAGAGAGATTACTGGTCATTCTACACTAACGCTTCTGATGACAAGATTGATTATGTAGAAATTCAGTTCAAGGTGCTTGGCGTGTCAGATGAAGTTACTCCACCTCCTGTTGAGGACGACGACAAGGAAGAAGTTCCACCGGCAGAGGACAACAAGGAAGAAAACGACAAGACACCTGACACAGGTGCAGAAAACTATGGATTTATCACAGTTATCGTTGCACTTTTAGGCGTTATGGTTGTAGCAGTTAAGAAAAACAAAAAATCAGCTAAGTAAAAAATAGCTTTTTCAGGTATCGGGCTTAATGTCCGATACCTTTTTTTCTTTGGTTTAACAAAACTTAAACATTTCAAAAACATCACGAAAACATAACTGGGATAGAATTGGTTAAAACGAAAAAGTGTATAAAGGAGAGTAGAAAATGAACGCTATTGAAATCAGAAATCTCAAAAAAAGCTTTCGTGGAATGTACGCAGTTGATGATTTGTGTATGACCGTACCTGTCGGGGCAATTTATGGTTTTATCGGTGAAAACGGCTCGGGAAAATCCACAACGGAAAAACTGATTTGTGGGCATCTCGTAAAGGAAAGCGGGGAAATCAGACTTTTCGGAAAAGACTACACAGACGCAGGCGTGCGTGTGAGAGTGGGGGCTTTGATTGAAAATGCAGGGTGTTTTCCCAACTCAACCATATACCACAATCTCCGTATGCAGACGATAAATCTAGGACTTGAAAACCCTGATGAGGAAATTGACAGAGTTTTAAAAATTGTCCGTATGGAGGAAAATGCCAATCTGAAATTCAAAAAATGCTCTCTTGGTATGAAGCAGAGAATAGGTATTGCTATGGCACTTTTAGGCGAGCCTGCACTTCTTATTCTTGATGAGCCGATAAACGGACTTGACGTTGACGGTATGAAAATTATGAGAGAAATTTTAGTTGACATCACAAAGAATTACGGCTGTACTGTGCATATTTCTTCTCACATTTTGGGCGAGCTTGAAAAGATAGCTACCCACTATGGAATTATCCGTCAGGGGAAAATGATTGTTGAAATGACTGCAAAAGAGCTCGAAGGCAGAGCAAGAGTTTTTGTTTCACTTAAAACTAAAGATATGCAGGGTGCTAAAAAGGTGCTTTGTGAAAAATATGATGATGTCCGTGAGGAAGAGGATTTTATCCGCATTTATGACGTTGATGACGCCGGGGAAATCGTTGAGTTTCTCATCAAAAACGGTCACATTGTAAGTGAAATAAAAAAGAACAAAATCGGTCTTGAAGAATACTACATTGAACTTATGTCCAAAAAACGGAGGTAACTTATATGAGCGGGATTGAATTCAAAAAACCTACATTCCCTGAAAGAATAAGAGGAATGCTTGGTGTGGATTTTTACAGATTGTTTCACACACCGATGTTTTACATTTTTCTTGGGATAGCAGCTGTTATTCCGGCGATGATTTTAGGCACAATGGGAATGGAAAACCCACAGACAGGGGCAGTTGCCGAGCCTCTTTACACAAACACATGGAATATTGTGGCTGCGCAGTCGCCACTATACGTTGTAAACAGTATCGCTGACTATGCCAATATGAATATGGTATTTATTTTTGGTGGAATAATGGTTTCAATCTTTATCGGTCACGACTACAAGTCAGGATACGTTAAACAGATTTTTACAACCCACGCAAAAAAGCAGGATTATATGATTTCAAAAGCTCTTGTAGGTGCTTTTTCAATGGCGTGTATGTGTATTACATATCTCCTTGGTGCAGTAGGCGCAGGAATATTCGCAGGCACTTCATTCAAAGTCAACGCAGGCTCCCTTATCATTGCTATTTTAAGCAAAATGATAATGAGTCTTGGCTGGGCAGGTCTTTACACATTCCTTAACGTTATTTTCAGAAAATACTTTGGAATTTCAATTGCGTCATGTTTCTTCTTTGGGACAGGTATTCTTATTATTGGTGCAGCTGCCATTCTGGGGAACAATTCAATTCTGAATATTTTTCTTTACGGCTCATCGGTTTTTGCTTGTCTGTCAAGCAGCATTATAACCCTTGTGGTATGCCTTATCTGTTCTCTGGTATGGTTTTTGATATACATAACAGCAGGAACAAAAATTCTTTCAAAGTGTGATGTATACTGATTTTTTGAGGGGAGTTTTAAAATGAATGCAGTAGAAATTAAAGGACTTACTAAAAATTTCAAAGAAAAACAAGCCCTCTGTGGACTTGATATGACTGTGCCTGAGGGAGCAATTTATGGATTTATCGGTGAAAACGGCTCGGGAAAATCCACTACCGAAAAAATTATATGCGGGCTTATTCACTCAAGTGGTGGCTCTGTGAAGATTTTTGGAAAACCTCACACTGATATTGACGTAAGAAGCGAAATGGGTGTTCTTATCGAAGCACCAGGCTGTTACCCGAATTACAGCGTATGGAACAATATGATGCTTCAGGCTACAAATTTAAGCATTAAAAAAGCCGAAACGGAAGTGGTTAAAATGCTTAAGCTTGTGAGAATGGAGGGCACTGCGTCAAACAAATACAAAAACTGTTCTCTTGGTATGAAGCAGAGAATTGGTATTGCTATGGCTTTGCTTGGAAATCCGAAGCTTCTTGTGCTTGACGAGCCGATAAACGGACTTGACGCTGACGGAATGAGAATTATGCGTGAGGTACTTGTTGACATCTCAAAAAACGGAACAACAATTATTATTTCTTCACATATTTTAAAAGAGCTTGAAAAGATAGCTACCCACTATGGAATTGTAAAGGGTGGCAAAATGATTAAGGAAATGACAGCCGATGAGCTTGAGTCAGGCTGTCGTACATACACAGCCTTAAAAACAAAGGAAACAAGCCGTGCAAAGTCACTTCTTGGTTGTAAGTATTCACGAGTTGAAGAGGACGAAGCAGGCTATGTGAGAGTTTACGATGATGTGACTGCCGAAGAAATAGTAACGTATCTTTATGAAAACGGGATTTTAATTTCAGAAATAGGCAAGGACAAAATTTCTCTTGAAGAATACTACATTGACATTATGGAGGGCAGATAATATGAGCAAAACTAAAAATACCTTTGGCAGACGCCTGAAAAGTATGCTCAGAGTGGATTCCAGAAGAATGTTTACTATGAAATTTGTTTACATAATGGTAGGAATTTGTCTTGTTATGCCGATACTTATTCTTGTTATGACAACAATGATGGACGGCTCTGTTTCTGTAAATCCACAGACGGGCGAAGAAACGGTTATTGAGGGATTTGACAACGTGTGGCAGATTATCGGCAGTGTCAGTGAGGAAAACTCTTCACAGCAGGGTGATATGTCGTCAGCTATGAGCATGACAGCTATGTGCAACATAAATCTTTTGTATTTTATCGTATCGGTGGTTGTGTGCATTTTTGTTTCAGATGATTTCAGAAGTGGTTACGCAAAAAATCTTTTCACCGTAAGGTCAAAAAAGTCAGACTACGTTATTTCAAAAACTATTGTTTGCTTTGTAGCAGGGGCACTTATGGTTATTGCATTTATAATCGGCTCGCTTATTGGTGGAAAAATCGCAGGACTTCCGTATGAAATGTCGGGATTTAATGTAACAAATCTTATAATGTGCTTTATCTCAAAGGTACTTTTAATATCAGCATTTGTGCCGATTTATCTCGTTATGAGCGTTATCGCAAAAAGCAGAGCGTGGCTTTCAATTCTTCTTTCAATGATGGTGGGAATGTTTTTGTTTATGATGATTCCTATGCTTACACCTCTCAATGCAACGGCTATGAACGTACTGTTGTGCATTGTCGGCGGAATTGTAATCGGAACAGGTTTTGGTGCGATAAGCAACCAAATCCTTAAAAAATCAAGCCTTGTATAAACAAAAAGAGTGGAACAGAGGGTGGATAGTTATAAATAAGTATATTATATGAATTTATCGGGAGAAACCTTTCTGAAGAAAGGTTGTCCCCCAACAACAATCCGAAGGATTGTTGTTAGCCCCCATTCCAAAGACTTTTAACGTAAAATCCCATATAGGGTTTAAACCCTATATGGGATTTTAAATTGATAGTTTTAGGAAAAGAGTTTGAGAAATAACCCTTTTTCAAAAGGGTTTTTCTCAATAAATCCGTGTAATACTTCTCTGTGACCACTCACCCTATGTTCCACGCTTTTTATAACATAGGTGAGAAAATTCTGACGATTGAACGGACAAAACGTTTTGGGATTGAGTTTTTGATATTAGAGCTATTCATTTCAATTGACTGGCTGACAGTATCAAGAACATCATTTTTTATATCAGAAATAACGTTGTGGTTGTAAAGCCACACGCCGTTTTCAAAATGGTGGACAAGGCTACGGTAGTCGAGGTTTACAGTACCCACAATAGCGTACTGGTCATCTGACAGATAGACCTTTGCGTGAACAATGCCCGGTTCGTATTCAAAAATTCTTACGCCCGCTTCGGTAAGTCTTTTGTAATAGCTCTGAGTCATTGTAAAAAC
>JAFTNX010000225.1 GCA_017451665.1 Oscillospiraceae bacterium
GCACCAAAAAGAAAGCTTCTGAAAAGTGGGAGGATAAGCCCCACAGCAAAGCCGTAATTCCACGAGCAGATAAGCCCACAAAGAAAAACAGGCAGATGCATTGGCAAAAGATAATTCCCCACCTGTGGAATTTGTCCCGTCAAAAACGGAAGAACAATTCCAAGGGCTATAAATAATGCAGAAAGTACAAGCTTCTGAATGTGATTTTTATTGATTTCACCAGTCATAATAAACACCTTTTTTAAAAATATGATAGGTTAATTTTACATTTTTTTATATCCGATGTCAAGAAAACTATAACAACAGTACGGAATTATGCAAAAAAATAAATAATTGTTGCAATATATGGGATAATATGGTATAATTTGTCTGTATTTTTATTTTAAAAAGGGGGAAAAGATATGTATCTGCAAATAGGTATCGGTATACTTCCGGCAGTTGTTTTGCTTTGCGTTTTTGCAGTAGTAAAGAAGGCTCATATTGTAAAACTTCTCTACTCGGCAGGCGTACTTGCAATGGCATCTGCTACTGCCTTTGTGTGCGCAGGCGTTACTGCTTCAAATGAAATTGAAACAGAAGATAATTCTTCTGTAATTGCTGTAACTGCTGAGGCTGACAAACAGTTTGAGACTGCGTATGCACTTGCGTTGCAGGAGGATTTTTCAGGGGCAGAGGATATACTGACCGACTATTGTATGAACGGTATGTATACCAATGAGTATACTGAGTGTCTTGCAAGAATAAATGCCCTTGCAGGAAACTATGAGGCTGCTGTTGCTTTGTATGAAAAAGCAGACAACAAGGACCTTGCAGAAGAGCTTGATGCTTGTAAAAAGGCTCTCGAATATGCTCACGTTGATACCGTTTTAGGTGGCGTTGACACGACTCTTTACGGCACAGAGGAAGAAACCAAGAAAATGGTAATGGGTGCTGTTGAGGCAATCGAAAAAGCAAAGAGCGTTGTCAAAAAGGCACTTGAAAAACAGGTGAGCAAGGACTTTGCAGAAGCTGCTGTTGTTTGTAAGGAGGCAGAGGATATTTATGAAGAATATCTTCTCACAGGTATTTCTGAAGAGGCAGTAACAGAAGAGCTTTTAGAAAAGTTTGACAAAATGAACGACTCTGTTATGAAGTCGGGATATGTAAGACTTGCTAAGCTCAAAACTCTCGTTATGGCACAGAAGTATGAGGAAATTGCCAAGGATGCTGACCAGTACAGTGACTACAACGAGCTTATGATTTTAGCTGAGCTTTATGTTAACGGCTATATTGACGAAGGCGACTTTTCTTTTGACTATAAAACGGGTGAAGATGAAAAGTATGAAGTTTTAAGCGAATGGCTTGACACACTTATTGAAGAAGAATACAGCGAGGACGAAGAAGAAAGAAACCTTGAAAAGGCAGAGGAGTATGCTGAATATTTCATTTCATACAGCCAGAAGCCTGCACTTTCAAAGGTTAAATACGGACTTGAACAGTACGCTGAAATAACTGATGCTACCGACAGAAGTAAGGCTTATATGGAGCTTGCTAAAATCGAAAACTATCAGGGAAATCAGAATGCGTCTGACGAAAGTATGTCGGGTGCGCTCAACACAGTAGGTATCTGTCGTGACGAAGCTTATACAACACCAGTATACGGACTTATCGGTATTATTGAAAACAAAGAGGATAAGGAAAGCCTTAAAAATATCGGTACATACGTTGACGACATTATCACAAACTCAACTACTGTCAAGATGAATAACCAGATGTATTATCAGAATCCTGAAAAAGATGATGTTTCTGAAGATGAAAACGGTGAAGAAAATAATCAGAACAACAATACCAATCAGCAGGGTACTGATACCAATTTCGGAAACTATATTTCCGACTTTGCAAGCAGAAAGCGTTCATCACTGAGTATTCTTAACATCAATACAGATAGCTTCCCACAGATTAAGGCTACAATTTCAGTTGACGGAGAAATTTCCTATTCAGCTGCTGACCTTAAAAATCTTCTTACTTTAAGAGATTGTGGCGAAAATATCGCTAACTTCAACATCAAGAAGGTAAACTATACAGAAATCAACTTCCTCCTTTGTTGTGATACTTCAGGAAGTATGGACGGACAGCCAATTCAGGATTTGAAGGCTGCTGTAAAGATGTTCTTAGAAGATTCAAAGAAGGACGTTAACTACTCACTTGTAACCTTTACTGACGTTGTTGAAACAACACTTCCTTTCGGCACTTCAAATGATAAGATTGCACAAACTCTTGACGGTATCCCTGCAGTAGGTGGTACAAATATGTACGACGCTGTAAAGAGTGCTATCGGACAGTTTGACGACAGAGGCGCACTTAACGTTATTGTACTTCTTTCTGACGGTGCTGATAACTGGCCTGCATCTTATGATGACATCAAGACAAATATCGGCAGAGTCTGTGCTGACAGAAACGTAACGGTTTATTCTCTCGGTCTTGGTGAAGGTGCAAACGCTGAATACCTCGGCTGGTTTGCAGAATGCACAGGTGGTGAATACCTCTACGCATCAGGTTCAGAAACACTTCTTTCATTCTATGAATTTATCCAGAATATTTCTGCTAACAGATACGAAATCACATTTGATGCTAAAAATCAGGCTCTTGAATCAAAACGACTTCTTGAAATGGCAATTAACGAAGACGAACTTGTTACTACAAAGAAGTACTATTCACTTAACGGCGAAGAAGATAACAGCAATACCGATGATACACAGACCGAAGAAGAAAAGCCTGTTAACGAAGGCGCTGTTGTAAGCGGTATTGATACAAAGTTTATTTATGCAACGGATGAAGAAGTCAAGATAAAACTCCTTGGTGATAAATTCAAAAAGGACAGCTTTATCAAGGTCAGCTTCTCTGATAAAATCAGCTATGATATTGACGCTGAATTTGTAAACGAAACAGAGTACGAGCTTACACTTCCTGCCGGAATGGCGTGTGGAACTTACAATGTGGAAATCACAATTGACGGAGTGAAATTCACACTTGAAAATGCACTTACAGTTGCTCTTGAAAACGGACAGGAAACTGTTTTCGGAAAGTATGTGTTCACTTCACTTAATAAGAAGATTGACGGCGACAAGATTATTCTTTCAGGCGACGTAAAGATGAATGGCTGGCTTTCATTTAACGGTGTTGTAACACTCAGTGGCGACTTCTCATCAGAAAAGATTTTTGTAAAGCCATCATCAAGCGCATATATTCACTACAACAAGGATACTTCATCAGGTCTTGCCAAGATTTATGCGCATATGAATAACAGCCTCCAGTTTAACCTCAGTAACGGTTTTAACATCTATAAAAACGGTGAGGACGTTGACGAGGTTGCTATTGGTGACGTTGTAATGCTTAACCTCCTGGTATTCTCAAAACCACAGGCAAGCATTTACCCTGACAAGTTGGAGCTTGACTATACATCACTCAACACAAAGTTTATGTTCCAGGATAAGATTGTCAAGGATAATCTTTCAAAAATTTCACCTTTCTGGGTTGAAGTAAACGAAGCAAAGGCTTACTTTACAAACAGAACTCTTGACGTAAAGCTTGATGTTGGTGGTTCTGAAAACGAAAAGCTTTTCCACGAAGTTACAATGGGTAACACACGTTACTACATAAACCCAAGTGAGATTTCACTTACAATTGAGACACTGGCTGGCGAATATGAATTCAAGTTTATGATTAAGCTTGCATTCCTTGACGCAGAAGGCTTTGGCCTTTCAATCAAGTGGAATAACGCACTTTTACCAAACGAGGTAATGATTCACGCTGACTTTGATGTAAATACAAATATCAGTGGCGTGCCGATTACATTCAGCGATTTCGGACTTGGATTTACAGATATGCTCTATAATGAAAATGATTCGGAATACGACCAGAATTCAGTTACAGGATATAGCAATATCAAGCCTATCCTCAGATGGACATTAAAGGGACAGACAGATATCAGTGCTTGTAAGGTAAGTGCTATTCTCCCTGGAATTGATAAGTATATTGACGACGTAGCTGTATTAAAGATTGACGATACTACTCATGAACTTTGCCTTGCAGAGGTTTATATCGGATTTAATACCGAGCTTAAACTCCTTGACGCTATTACTCTCGGAAAGGTTGACCTTAAGGCAGGTAACTTTGATTACGAAAACGAAATCTTAGGTATCGACGAAAAGGTAATGGGTATTGTAGGTAAGGCTTCAGTAGGTGTTGAATGGGAAGCTGACAATATCGACCTCAATATTACAGCTTCACCTGAAATTTCAATTACTGACGAATTTATCGGAATTTCAGCAGAGGGTAACTTTAATGTTGAACTCAGCTGGTGGGTATTTGAAAAGGAAATTGACAAAAATGCTCAGGCAGCTATCGGATTCTTCGTTGAAGATAACGACCAGCTTGACTTTACAATCAGAGCAAAGTGGAAGACAAACAAGGGCAAAACCGACGGTATCTGCGTAAGCTGGAGCGGTAAGGACCTTGATGTTGACACTAAGTATTTTGACTAATAAACGGAAAGGATTTATGCTATGAAAAAGATTATAAAAAATATGCTTCTTTCCGTTGTGGCAGTTGTGTTTATGATTTCAGCAGAGGTATTTGCCTTTGCTGAAACAAAAACAGCAGACCTTGTTACACTTGACAGCGACACAAACCTTACTGTAAGCGTCGGCTATGAAACAGAAGAGCCGACAGTGAGCTTTATTGCACCAAACGGCGATGAAGTGAAAGAGGGCAGTGAAGGCGTTGAGGTCAAGCGTGACACGGAAGGTAAAAAGATTTACTTCCAGATTAGTAATGCTAAACGTGGTGACTGGAAAATTGTCTATGACAAAAAATCCAATTCACAGATAACCGTTGACTTCGGAAAATTCTCAAACGGTATCTGGATTAACTCTGTTACTCCGGGAAAGCTTGAAGGAAATACTCTTGAAGTTTCCCTTGATGTTTCACAGACAGAAAACATCAGATACGATTATAAACTCTACGCAGCAGTTGTTGACGCTGACGGTGTTGTAACAGGCAAAAAACTTCTTTCTTCGGGAAGTGCTGTTGCAAATGAGGTTATGAATACAACAGTTGACCTTTCACCTCTCGGCTCAAGCAGTTACTACATTTTTGCAGAAATCAGCACTACCGACAAGGGCGTTTATGTGTTTGACGAAATGCTTTCAGACACACCTGTCAACTTTACAAACGCCGACGCTCTTCCTAAGGTAGATGATTTGTATGTTGAACTTAACCTTTCAACAAACGAAATTCTCATAAGCTGGGAAAACTACTGTTCATCAAATGATGAAAAGATTATTGGTATTTTTGGGAATGGCGAACAAGAGCCTATGTTCACATATACTGCAACAGGCTATGAAAAAAATCTTGTGGCAGATATTGACAGCTCGAAACTCCCATTTACAGTTGAATTTACATACAAGGACGGAAACAGAATTTCTGAAACCTTTACAAAGACTATTGACGTTAGCGACGTAAAGGTTACTATGAAAAACGACGGACTTGTAAATTCATTCAATGCACTTTTTGACTATACTACTTCAAAGGAAACAACCTTTGATATTTCAGTTGACGGTGCAGAGCCTTATCAGGTTGTTGGAAACGGAAACGGAAACTTCTCAGTAAAGCTTTCACAGAATCTTCACGAGATTACAGTTTCACACCTGAGAAGTGACAACATTAAGGTAATTAACAAGTATCAGGTTATTGTTGACGACGTTGCCCCTGAAATGGAATTCTTTGAAAATCTCACAACCATAAGAACTCACAACGAAACCTTTGACATTATCGGTAGCGTTGAGGCAGGCGCAAGCCTTACAGTTGACGGAAAAGAGATTAAAACCGAAGAAAATGGCGTGTTCAGACACAATGTAGCGCTCAAAGAGGGCGACAACCGTTTTGAGTTTGTTGCTGTTGACGGCGCAGGAAATAAAACCTTGAGAAGAATTGAAATCATCAGAGAGCCAAAGACAATTGCGTCATCAAAGGCTGTTGACGATGACGGAGATGACGAGGGATTTTTCAAAAAATACCTTGCGCTTATCATAACAGCAGGCGTCAGCCTTATTGTTGCAGTTGTGGCAATCATTCTTTCAATGAAGAAAAAGGTTACAGACAACAAGAAATTCCTCTACACAGGAATTATGATTTTTGTGAATGCTGTTGCAGTTTTGAGCCTTATCGGAATTGTTGCACTTCTCATTTACAGATACAACCTCTACAAGGAAATCGGCCCTGAAAACTTCCTCAAGGCACTTGATTCTTCAATGAATGAGGCTTATGAAAACATTCTGAAATACAATAACATCGGTGAATATCTCACAATTCTCCTTATTGTATTCATTGTGGCAACTGTTATTTCACTTGTTATGGCGCTTGGAATTATCATTCCTAAGAAGCTTAAAAACAGAAAGCCTAAGATTAAGAAAACTGCCGAAAAACCGACAGTTTCAGAAGATGTAAAGGTGGAAACCGTTACAGAAAAACCGGAAGAAAAACCACAGGAAGCCCCAAAAACAGAAGGTCCTAAGTTCTGTAAAAAGTGTGGAACACCACTTGGCGGAGCAAAATTCTGTAAAAAGTGTGGGGAAAAGGCTTATTAAACCTACAAATCCACTCTCTCAAAAGGGGAGTGGATTTTTTGCACAATAAATAGCAGCTATATTTGTTAATAGTGTATATTGTCACAAATGGTTAAATTTTGTATAATATTCTTATAGCAATCTTGGTATTTTTATACGGGCTCGAAGATTGTTTTATTTGAAATTTCAGGAGGTAATTATCATGGGAAAGTTTGTAGTTAGAGAAACAGCAACTGGCGTTAAGTTTGACCTTAAGGCTGGCAACGGCGAAGTTATCGCAACAAGTGAAGTTTACACAACTGAAGCAGCTTGTATGAAGGGCATTCAGAGTGTTAAGAACAACTGCGTTGGTGAAGTTGAAGACCAGACAGTTGAAGGCTTTGAAAAGGTTAAGCACCCTAAGTTTGAAGTATATCAGGACAAGGCTGGCGAATTCAGATTCCGTCTTAAGGCTAAGAACGGCGAAATCATCGCTACAAGCGAAGGCTACAAGTCAAAGGCTAGCTGTATGAACGGTATCGAAAGCGTTAAGAAGAACGCTCCAGAAGCTGAACCAGAAAAGAAATAGCCAGCGCAGACGCTGGACCCTCCTCCCCTCGCATTTCATTTGAGAATTGTCGAAGTTTTGAGTGCTCGGGGGTTATCGGTTTGCTAAGGCTCAGCTTATAAAGACAAAAATTA
>JAFTNX010000226.1 GCA_017451665.1 Oscillospiraceae bacterium
TGGATTGGTGCTGCTGCTACACTTTTCGGGCTTACAGTTGCTGCACTTGCTGTGGGATTTGCTTTGAATGTTGCATTTATCGCTGTTGGTGTAACCTGTATCGGTGTAGGTGCATTTGTACTTTTCACTAACATTTCATTAGGTCTCATTATGTTAGGCGTAGGACTTGTGGCAATTTCACTTTTTGTTCTTGCAATTCTCCCGTTATGTGGACTTATCGGCAAGGGTATTAAAAAATTAGGTGAACTTATCGGCAAGGGCTTTAACAAGCTTTTTGGGAAAGGAGTTGCATAACAAATGACAACAGGAAAGAAAATTGCTATCATTGTACTTATTATAGGTATTATACTTGGAATTATCGGTGGTATTCTGTTTTTTGCAGGAATCGGCAGAAGTGACCTGGAAACAGATTCATTCACAGAAAAATATGACGAAGAAATCACAAAGCTTGACATCAACTGCGATATTGGTGAACTTGTAATCAAGTATTCATCAAGTGCAACATCAGTTATCGTAGAGTGTGTTGATGTAATTGAAAACAAATGTGACGTGGAAGTAAAAGACGGTACACTTGTAGTTGATTACGAGGCTGAAAAGTGGCACAAATACATCCATCTTGGTACTCTTAACGAAGATATTTCAAGTGGAATAATTCAGATTACTCTCCCTTCAAGCTCATACGAAAAGCTTAACATAAGTGCAGGTGTTGGCGAAACAAACATCGAAGGACTTGCATTTACAACTTCTGAAATTGACAGTGGTGTAGGTGAATTCACAATTAAAAACTGCACATTCACCGACAAGATTAACATTGACACAGGCATCGGCGAATTCAACATCCAAAACAGCGTTATGAATAATCTTGATTTTGATGCAGGTATCGGCGACAGCGTGCTTGAAAACTGCGACCTTACCGGTGAATGCAGTATCGAAAACGGCATTGGTGAAATTGATATGAAGCTTGTAAGAAGCAAGGATTATTACAGCTTTGATGTTGACAACGGTATCGGCACAATTGACATTGACGGTCAGATGATGCTCACTGATGAAGTTGCAGGAAAGACTATTATAAGACTTGAAAACGGCATTGGCGAAATCAACGTAGAATGCGCATAAAAAACAAAACGGGTATCGAGCTTTAAAACTCGATACCCTCTTTTTTTTAGTTTCCGATTTTTTTATGAAGTGTTCTGAATTCAGCAGGTGAAAGCATTTCGTGACGTTTAAACACAGCACAGAAATAGCTACAATCATTATAACCTACTGTTCTTGCAATTTCATTGATAGTGAATTTTTCTTCAAGAAGAAGTGTTTTAGCTTCCTGAATTCTCTTTCTTGCAAGATATTCAAAAGGTCTTAAATTCAGACAATCCTTGAAAAGTCTGCAAAGATACTGTGGTGAAAGTCCGATAACATCAGAAAGCTGTTTAAGTTCAATTTCTTCCATATAATGATTATCAATATAATCAATAACAGGCTGAAGCTGTTTTAACTTATAGCTTTCATTTGGTGAACTCTGAAGGTTAACATAACGGTTGAGCTCAAGAAGGAACTGATACATCATAGCTGAACACTGATGACCGCTATAATAATAGTTTGTCTTTAAAAGATAAAGCATCTTCTTTAAAATTGCATCAATAGCTGACACGTTTGAAATATCATAAACTCGCCAGTTAGGGAAATCAATAGTTTTCATAAGCTCCGGAACTTCCCTGCCGTCAAATGTAACCCAGTGAGTTTCCCAGATATCCTGAGTAGCATAATACTCGTGTGGATAATCCTTTGGAAGATAGAAGCCTTGTCCTGCTTCAATAACAAACTCCTGTCCGTCAATTATAAGCTTTCCCTGACCTCTTACACAATAAATAACCTGATAATATGGAAATCCCTCTTCACGTTTAACGTGCCATTCGGTATCAATCACACCTACGCCTGTAACATAAAACGGTAACTGCACTTCGTCATTCAAAATAGGATATGAAAAATCTGTCATCAAAGCCACCTCCAATAAATTGCTCCTATATGTTTCAAATTGTTATATTTATGATAACATAACAATTCAACATTTGTCAAGGCGATATTTGACTAAATTGCACAAGATTTTTCATACAAATCGTATAAATATTGTAATGATTTTATTAACAACTATTCTGCAAAAAACATAATTAACAGCTTGTTTTAACCAAGTTCTGCCCACAAATCCATTTTTTCATTGAGGGTATTTTTACATTCCTCAAGTTTTAAGCATTTTTCATTCATAAGTTCATAGTCTGACGCTATTTCTGGCAGAGAAATTTCTTCTTCAAGGTTTAAAATTTCCTGTTCGAGCTGTTCTATCTCCTTTTCAAGCTCCTTAACCATAAGCTTACGCTTTGCGTCCTGGGCACGCTGTTCCTTTGTACGATACTGCTTTTGTTTTGTTTCAGCCTTATTCTGTTTTTCCTGTTCTTCTTTTTCTGCCTGTTTTATTGCATTTTCAGCGTCAGCAACAGCTTTTTTCTTATCAAGGTAGTTATCAAAATTCCCGTCGTAGCTATTAACGGAATTCACACCAACCTCAACAATTCTGCTGGAAATTTTATTAAGCAGATATCTGTCGTGAGAAACAAGAATTATAGTTCCGTCATACTCAAGAAGTGCCTCTTCAAGCACCTCTTTTGTAGCAAGGTCAAGGTGGTTTGTAGGTTCGTCAAGAACAAGCACATTCCCCCTCTGGAGCATCATAACAGCAAAGCAGAGTTTTGCTCTTTCGCCACCACTGATTACACCCACAGGCTTAAAGACATTTTCACCAGTGAGAAGAACACTTCCCAGAGTTTTTCTTATTTCAAGCTCACTCATTCGTGGAAATCTTCTGTGAAGCTCTTCCATAACTGTATTGTGAATATTAAGGGTAGTGTTTTCCTGTTCGAAATAAGCGATTTTTATGTTATTAGTCCAGTTTACTCTTCCCTTTTCGTGTGGAATAATTCCCTGAATCATTTTTAGAATTGAGGTTTTTCCTATTCCGTTAGGGCCGACAATTGCAACCTTTTCCCCACGTCTTACGTTGAAATTAAGGTTTTCAATAAGAACCTTTCTCTTTTCGCCTTCGCCTACTGCAAGCTCACAATCGGTGACATTCAATACCTCCTTAGGTGGCACAATGTCATACTCAAGCTTGATTTTTGGCGGTTTTTCGTAGGTTTCCGGCTTTTCGATAATTTCCATTTTATCAAGCTGATTTTGTCTTGATTTTGCCTGCACAGCAGTAGATGCACGGACTTTATTTCTTGCAATATAATCTTCAAGCTTTGCAATTTCCTTTTGCTGTGCCTCATATTCCTTGATATGACGGGCAGTATTCATTTCCTTCTGAACAAGGAATGCAGAATAATCCCCTCTGTATGTTGTCAGCTTTTTAGAAGAAATTTCCCAGATTTTATTACAGAGTTTATTAAGAAAATATCTGTCATGGGATACGATAAGAATAGCACCCTTATAGGCTTTGAGGTAATCTTCAAGCCACATAAGAGTTTCAAAATCAAGGTGGTTTGTAGGCTCGTCAAGGATAAGTAGTTTCGGCTCTTCAAGAAGAAGTTTTGCCATAGCAAGACGTGTTTTTTCTCCACCACTAAGGGAATGAATAATTCTGTCCCTTCCCTTATCTCCAAAGCCCATACCGTTTAAAACAGTATTGATTTTTACGTTGATATTATAGCCGTCCCTCGCCTCATAATAAGAACAAAGCTCGGCGTATTCAGAAGAAAGCTTATCAAATTCCTCGCCCTTGACAAGTGGCATTTTCTGCTCATAATCTTTCATTTTTTCTAAAATTTCAAGCAAATCAGCAAAAGGCTTTTTCATCTCCTCGCCGATAGTACACATATTGTCAAGGCCACTATTCTGCTGTAAAAATCCCACAGTTATGTTATTAGAAATATTCACAGAGCCTTTACCGTCGTTGGTTTTATCGAAATTTTCCATACCTGTGATAATTTTAAGCAAAGTGGATTTTCCACAGCCGTTTCTTCCGATAAGACCGATACGGTCGTTATCTTCAATGGTTGCGTTTACGTCCTTCAACAGAGCTTCGCCGTTAAAATATTTATAAAGGTTTTCAATACTGAGTACCATTTTAATTCTCCTAAAAATACATATATATCATAATAATAACACAATTTTCTGACATTGTAAATAGATATGAATTTTAAAAATTACTTGCATTATAATAAGTAATATGTTAAAATTAAATTGAATTTTAAATGGTGGTGGTAAAATGAAAATTTTAAAAACACTTTCTGCATTTTTTTGCAGTGCTATAATGATTACAAGCAGTTTTTCTTTTGCAGGTGCCGAGGAAATCAAGCCTGAAAGTCTTACAATTATCGGTGACTCTATCGCAAGTGGTTACGGACTTGACGGGTATGTCAGTGGTGACAATTATTCTGCTGAAAACTACGGAAAGCTTCTTTGTGATGAATACGGCATTACACAGGAGAATTACTATAATTATGCCATTGACGGAGAAACCACTAAGGGACTTTTAGCAAAGCTTGAAACAGGACAATACGACGAAGGAATTTTAAACAGCGACGTTATTGTAATTTCAATCGGTGGAAACGACCTGCTTGACGTGATTATCGGTGAAAATTCAGTTGTTTTTAAGGATACTGAGCTTGAAGGCTTTTTAAATGGTGAAGTCAACATTGCAGAGCTTTTAAAGGATGTTGACATAAAGGAGCTTGCTTCACAGC
This sequence comes from Oscillospiraceae bacterium, assembly GCA_017451665.1. Taxonomy (GTDB): domain Bacteria; phylum Bacillota; class Clostridia; order Oscillospirales; family Ruminococcaceae; genus JAAZZIT01. The sequence continues at coordinate 4,737 of JAFTNX010000226.1, forward strand.
TGACAAGTGATGCCCAGGGCCAGCTTGAAATCTTTTATCAGAATATGCCAAAAATCGCAAAGTATGTAACAGACAAAAATCCTGATGCGCTTGTTATTCTTCAGAAGCTTTATAACCCTATGAATTCAGGCGTGGAGATTATTGATAATCTTTACGGACAGACAATTTCTTCACTTAATTTCGGAATTGACGGAATGGACGGCTGCGTAATCGCTGACGTGAATACTGCTTTTGCTGACAGCGACAAAAAGCTCATTCAAAAGGATTTTACACACCCTAACGCTGACGGACACAAGGTTATTTTTGACACTTTAAAAGGTGTGATTGACACAAATTTTGTTCCAAAAACAGAACCTGTTGTTCCTGACGAACCTGTTTCTACACAGCCTGTTGAAACTACCACAACAACTACAACTGTGATTGAAACTACAACCACCCCTCCTGCAACTACCACAACGGTGGTAACTACTGTGCCGGAAACAACTACGACAATTCTTGAAGATGACGACGACAATGAAGACAACAGCAAGCTTGGAACTGTGGTTGTTCCTATCGTTATGATTGCTGTTGGTATGGTTACAATCTTCGGTATCGTTTCCATAAACAAAAACAGAAAAAACTAAGATAAAATCCCCGAAAAATTTGGCTTTTAATACAATTGACGAAAGTGTATCGGTAGAGTTATAATAGATACAGACGACTACTTCTGGAGGTACAATTTTGGAAACTATTATTTCTGCTTCACTTCTTGGCTGTAATCTTGCAGACCTTACAAACGAAATAAATAAAGCCCACAACGCAGGTGTAGACTGGTTACACTTTGACGTTATGGACGGTAGTTTTGTTGATAATATCAGCTTCGGGCTTCCTGTATTAAAGTCAATTGACAAGGCGTCTGATATGTTTCTTGACGTTCATCTCATGATTGACAAGCCTGAAAAATACGTTACTAAATTTGTTGAATTCGGTGGGGATTTTGTTACATTCCACCTTGAGGCTACTGATTGTGCTGACGAAGTTATCAGGCTCATCAAGGAAAAAGGTGCAAAGGCAGGTATTTCAATAAAGCCGAATACTCCTGCTGAAGCCGTTTTACCTTAACTTGACAAGGTTGACATGGTACTTGTTATGACAGTTGAGCCGGGCTTTGGAGGTCAGGCATTTATAGAAAGCACTCTTTCAAAGGTTTCTGCTATCCGTAAAGAGATTGAAAAGCGTGGGCTTGATGTTTATTTGCAGGTTGACGGTGGAATTAACGGAGAAACAGTCAAGGCTGCCAAAGAGGCAGGTGCTGACGTTATCGTATCAGGTTCATATCTCTTTAACGCAAAGGATATGGCTGAAGCTGTCAGAAGCCTTCGCTAAGGATATTAACAGCGTTATCGGGAATAATCACTTTCCACAGCTCGTTATGTTCGCTTGTCAGTGACGGTACGATTTCACCTATTTTAGCATAGATTTTATATTTATTTACAAGTTTTCTGATACCTTCCGTATTTTCGGGAGGTATTTTTATTACAAGGCGATAGTTTTTTCCGTCGGAATAGAGTGTACCCGAACAATCATTCGCAAGGCTTTTAAGTTTGAAACAGAGTTCGCAGAGTTTTTCTGGTTTTTCGTTTTCAAAGGTAACTGTTATATCAGTTTTTTTGTCAGAAATCTTCGGAGGGATTTTACTGACATAAATGACTATTCCCTGTTCGTCAAGGTTAAAAACTTCCACAAAAGCATTTTTCACAAAGCTGTCTTCTAAGTTATCGCAAAGCGCCTTAAAGAAAATTGAAGTTTTGACATTATTATCGCAAAGCTCGTTGAAATTAACATTCATAGATTTTAGTTCTTCGGCTGAAATTATAATTTTCACGGTGTTTTCGTTAAGTTTAGCATATTCCACAAAAACTCCCCCTAAGTAAAAAGCCTCCGTCAAGGAGGCTTATCTATATTTTCGGGCAGTCGTCAAAAACAAAAGCTCCCCTATGGACGTTTTTACGTCACTTTTTGTTTTTACTGCCCGTTAATACATAGTATGCCCGATTTTTCAAGCTGTGCGACAATATAATTTTTACCACTTTTTTATAAAAAACAAGCTATCGGACAAACTAATTTACACATAAAAAAGGAGCAGGAAGCGTGACGCTTCCCCCATATCGTCAGACATTGCAAGGGATTTATATTTTTATGCCGAATTCAAAATTATTTTCAGACATAAAAAAGGAGCAGTAACGTTAACTGCTCCTGTGTTTTTATTATAAGCTTAAGTCTTTGTCGGACTCACTCCAATACTTCATTATAGTTTTAAATAAAAGCTAAAGTTTCTGGTGGAATCACTCCTCACATTCAGATTTTCATCAGTTTGGTTCTAATCATTTAGCACCACTCCAAAACTTTATTAACTTTAAACTCTTAGTATTGTCAAACCCATACGGGTTAAAATCTAAGCCATCGGACTCACCTTTCAAATCAGATTTGGTTTTGTCAAAAGCTTAATTTTACATTGGACTCACCTTTCATATCAAATTTTATATCGAGGTAAATCTTACTTTTCCATTGGACTTATTTCCTTTTCATAAATTTGCTGTTATCAGCATAAATCCTTTTCACTCTTTCGAGTGTCTGCCAAGCCTTTCAGCCGCAACTTAATTTCTTGGAGGACTCACTCCTATCTCTTAAATATTCATTCTCATTGTGGTCATTGTCATAACAACCACTCTCCTATCCTAAGAAATTATATCTAAAAAAGATTTATTTCATATAATGCATGGGACTCTCTCCTTACTCTTATGTAATTTCTAACCTCATTCTTACAATCATTTTCATCTGTCCCTTCTAATGAAAATATGAAGTTATACCAGTTTACCAGCTTATCGCCGGCTATTAAATTTTAATTTTTATGAGTATCCTATATTTCAAAAACTGTATGCTGCGTTTCTCCGATACAGCCCGATTGATTTCTTAATTCATTACTTTGAGTTTGTCAGCCCTTACGTCTGAGTCTTACTCCTTAATCTGAATCCGTCGAGCCACAACGGATACTCTTCTGTGATTCAATTATGTCCATCGGACCCGCTCCCTTCTGATTGGTTTAGCATTCATTAAAATCCGGTTAAGCATTTATAAGGTTTTAGTTGTCAGTTTCGTCGCTTAAAGCCCCGAACTCTTTCAAGTACTCCGATTAGACCTTTAAACCTCCGAACCCTTCGGTCGGTGTGCTTATTTCGTCTTTTCTTTTCCTTGACTATACTATATCACACTTTTTGTGCATTGTCAATAGTTTTTTTCAAATTTTTTTGAAATAATTTATTTAACATTACTTTAAAAGTTTTTAACTTGACTTTATTTTATAAATGTTATATAATAATTATGTTGCGTGAATGATTTCACGAATTTTTATTTTATGGAGGTTTATAAAATGAGCGAAGAAATGATGGATTATACACCTGACCTTTACGAACTTGAAGATGAAGATGGAAACAAGTCTTCTTTTGAACTTCTTGACGCTATGGAAATAGACGGAGAACAGTATTATGCACTTACACCTTACTTTGGCGATGACGCTGACGCACTTCTCAACGACAGTGGCGAAGTAGTTATTCTCAAGTCAGCTTATGACGAAGCCGGTGAGGAATTCCTCCTCTCAATTGAAGACGAGGAAGAATACGAAAGAATTGGCAAAATCTTTATGGAACGTCTTGAAGATATGTTTATCTTTGAAGAAGAGGAAGACGGTTGTGAATGTGGCGAACACGACTGCGACTGTCACAAGAGCTAATTTTTTGAGGTGATTGTTTTGAAGCTTATCAAAAAAACAATTATAATGCTGGGTGTAGCTGCAATGCTTTCGGGATGTAGCTTTGAGGAAATCAAGTCTGACAAGAATATAGTTATTTCCGAGACAAAAGCTACCACCACCACAATGCAGGTTTTAGAAGTTCCGGAGCTTACAACAACTACCCCTGCTGTAACAACTCCTGCTGAACCAGTACCGGGAGAAACTACTCCTGTAACTGAGGAAGAAAGTCCATTCCCTGTTACGATGATAACAACTGCAAATGTAAATGCAAGAAAAGGACCTTCCACAGCTGATGAAATTGCGCAGACAGTAGTTGCAAGTACTGAAGTTACGGCTATCGGATACGTTGACGGCTGGTATCAGATTGACCTTAATGGTGAAACTCTTTATATTATTGAAGATTACCTGGAATTTGCACCTGTTGAGGACGAATCCGAAGAATCTGAACAGGAATAATTTTACGGTTGTAATCTGAACTTATTTGTGGTATAATTATTTTAGAAAATATACTGCCCAGGCACGACCAAGCATAGTAAATATAATCCAACACATTATATAAGGGAGCTTTGACTCTGTATGTGGATTGCAGACCTCCCGTCAGACTCCGCTTTTGCCGAGAAATTCTGACGGACGCTGGGAGCGTGGTAGCAGACAGGCTGGCACCCACCTGCTTAGTGCGGGTTTTATACTCTATGCGACGGCTGGGCGGTTAACTTTTTTACTTTGTAAAAAAGTTAATTGACAGTTGACAATGGACAATTGACAATTAAATTTAACCCTGACCAATGGTCGGGGTTTTTTGTTTGAAAATATAAAGAAGGGGGTGCCCGAGGGGGAAACCATAACTCACAAAGTTTTTGTCACATCAAAATACAAGGGTTTCCCCATCGGTTAAGGACGTTGAGAGCGTGGCTTTTGAGTAAATTGACAATGGACAGTTAAATTACAAAAAAAGCACTTTAACTACAAAAGTTAAAGTGCTTTAATTGTTTATTTATCCGAGATAAATATAGCATTCAATATGAACTTTTCCTTCACTCGTTGGCATCATATATTCGTTTTGCCAAATCCAATCAACAGCTTCTTTGTCACACATCAAACTAGGTAAGCTTATTTCCAAATCTCCATTCGCATTCACTTTGCAAATCCAGTTGCAATTTGCATAATACCAGCCATCTCCATCGCAAGCTGTACAATAATCAGATGCAACTTCTCCATAATAATGATTACAGTTTGATGGAGCCTTTGTTGTAGTAGTCGTTGTGGTTTTCTTCTTTGTGGTGGTTGTGGTTGTTGTAGTCTTTTTGGCTGTTGTGGTAGTGGTGGTCTTTTTCTTTGTAGTAGTTGTTACAGTAGTTGTTTTCTTAGGAGTTGTTGTGGTAGTTTCTGTTGTAGTAACAGTTGTTGTCTGTGGGGTTGTTGTAATTTCAGAAGTTGTGGTTTCCTCCGGAATTGTAGTAGTCACAACAGTTGTGGGAGTTTCAGTTGTAGTTTCTGTCGGTGCTGTTGTTGTAACAGTAGTCTGTTTAGTTTCTTCCGGTACTGTTGTAGTGGCAGCTGATGTTGTGGTTGTAGTTTCCTTTTTATCATCATTTTTATCGTTTTTGTCTTTTGTTAAAAACGCAAAAAGCACTATAAGTAAAATCAGAACTACAACAATTACAGGTATTATTACCTTTTTCTTATTCATTACAATTTCTCCTAAGCTTCATTTGTCATTTCGTCAAAATGCCTTCTATAACGTCTTGGGATATTTATCCCCACCATATAGTTGATTTCATTAAGCACATCTGAAAGTGTCGCAAAGCCGTCCTTATAAAACTGCTTTATTCTTCGTGTTTTATCAGAAATCCCCTTATAATCAGGTGGGCAGACAAAAGTCCAGTCAGCACCGTTTTTATCAAGAACAATTCTGAAATATTTATCAATATCCTTATCAGAAA
>JAFTNX010000227.1 GCA_017451665.1 Oscillospiraceae bacterium
ACAGGTGTTGCCTGCCATACAGGTGAGTACAGCTGTTTCTTTAATGAAATCTACAATGACGAGGAGAACTAAAATGACAGTTTATGAAGAAATTTTTGAAGTTATAAAGCAGAGAAAAGCTGCTTACGAGCAGGGTACAGCACAGGAAAATTCTTACACCTGTTATCTTTTTGAAAAGGGCGTTGACAAAATCTGCAAGAAGATTGGCGAAGAAGCCACCGAAACAGTTATCGCTGCAAAAAATGGCGACAACGACGAGCTTATGAATGAAATCAACGACCTTTTGTATCACGTTATGGTTCTTTGTGCAAATCAGGGGCTTGACTGGAAGGACGTTGAAAGAGTTCTTGACGAAAGAAACGAAAAAATAGGCAACTTAAAGCAGTTCCACACAGTAGACAAGAACACCTAAGCAAACGTGACGTTTGCTTTCACCTCGCATTAAAAGGTGAAAAAGGATACGACTTTTATTGAATTTTATAGTGAATTTCAAATCTCTTTTCGTGTATATCGGAAAGAGATTTTTTTGTCGTAAAAAATCGGATTTCGGATATGAAATATCGCCTTTAAAAACTTGCAATTTTTTATACAATGTGTTATAATTATTTAGTATGGATAATTGTGTGCATTTGTAGACAGATATTTGTTTTTCGGTATATTTCAGGGCGTTTTTATGTATAATACTTTTAAAGTATTTTTATGGGAAGGAACGCTTTAATTTGAAAAATAAGGAAAATGAAAATTGCTGTGAAAATGAAAACAATCAGAGCTTTCAGACGGAGCTTATCGAGAGTCTGGGGCAGGTGTCAACTCCTGACGCAAAACACCTTATTCACTGTCTTAATATCATAGGTCAGGTGGAAGGTCACTATATTCTCCCACCACAAAATAAAACTACCAAGTATGAGCATATTATTCCTGCACTTGTGGCTATCGAGCAGGACAGGTCTATTGAAGGGCTTGTGATTATTCTGAATACTGTTGGTGGTGACGTTGAGGCAGGACTTGCAATTGCAGAAGTTATTGCAGGAATGAAAACTCCGACGGTTTCACTTGTTGTTGGAGGTGGGCATTCAATCGGTGTGCCTCTTGCAGTCTGTTCAAAAAAATCCTTCATTGTCCCGTCAGCTACAATGACAATTCACCCTGTCAGAATGAACGGTCTTGTGCTTGGAGTACCACAGACGCTTTCTTATTTTGACAAGATGCAGGACAGAATAATAAGGTTTGTTTCGTCAAATTCAAAAATTTCTCCAAAGCGATTTAAACAGCTTATGATGCAGACGGGTGAGCTTGTTATGGATGTGGGAACAGTTCTTGATGGTGAAAGCGCAGTGCGTGAGGGACTTATTGACAGCCTGGGTGGGCTTTCTGACGCTATCGAATGTCTTTATGATATGATTGAAAATCACAGTGAAAAGGAAAAAAAGGATGCTACACACGATAATTAGTTTGTATGATGTTGTGAGAAATGATTTGTTTTATGAGGAATGCTGTAACGACAGCTTTTTCTCAACAAATCCTTACGACTTCTTAAATAAAAGACAATAAAACGTTTGACGAAAGGACAGATTCTATGGGCGTTATTGAAGCGATTTTTCAGGCGATAATTCAGGGACTTACTGAATTTTTGCCGGTGTCAAGTTCGGGGCATCTATCACTTTTCCAGCATTTTACCGGAAATGACGGAGAGGGCGCATTGATGTTTTCTGCAATTTTACACTTAGGAACTCTTGTTGCAGTTTTTGTGGCATTCTGGGATACAATCAAGGCACTTATCATTGAATTTTTCAATTTGTGTTCTGATATAATCCACGGAAAATTCTCCTTTAAGAATATGAACGGCGAAAGAAATATGATTTTTATGATTATTCTTTCAACTGCAATGCTTTTGCCTTTCTTTATTTTCAAGGGCTTTTTGGATGGCTTTGCAGAGGATAAATCCATATTCGCAGAAGGCATCTGCTTCCTTTATACAGCTTGTATTCTTATTCTTTCAGATAAGTGTGCCAAGGGTACAAAAAAGCCTAAGGATATTAAGGTAAACGACGCTGTGACAGTAGGATTTTTCCAGGGAATTGCACTTTTACCTGGTGTATCACGTTCAGGGTCTACAATTTCAAGTGGACTTTTCTCAGGCTTTTCAAGAGAAACAGCAGTAAGATATTCATTCATTCTTGGAATTCCTGCAATTTTAGGTGGCTGTGTCCTTGAAGTAGGCGACGCAGTCAAGGAAGGCATTACTTTTGAGGCTACTTATATTATCGGCTTTGTAGTAGCTGCAATTGTAGGTATTATGGCAATCAAAATGGTTTCATGGCTCGTAAAATCAGATAAATTCAAATACTTCGGATACTATACAGCAGTTCTTGGCGTTGTGGTAATTCTTATTTCTTTTATCGAAATGATTATCGGACATCCACTTTCAATATAAAAACGGAGGTAAAAAATGGCTGCTCAGAAAAAGACAACAGCGAAAAAAAGTTCAAATATAAAAAACAGCCCTACAAAGCTTGGTGAAGCAAGACGTGGCGAAAACAGACGCTTCTGGTCATACATACTTTTTTCACTTGGAATACTTGTTATGCTTGTTACCTTCGTAAAGGGTGGGGGAATGTGGCATAAGCTTTATGAAATGAACAGAGGAATGTTCGGAATTTCTGCATTTCTTGTAGGTCCTGAAATCATTTATGTTTCAATAATGATTGCAAGGGATAAGTCACAGAATGCTGTAATAACAAAGGTTATTCAGGGCGTAATCCTTATGCTTTTAATCAGTGGAATTGTTCAGATTTTAGCTGTGGGAAGCGTTGACGGAGCAACATTCTTAAAAAAGCTTAAAGGTCTTTATACAGACGGCGTAAAGCTTAAGGGAGGCGGACTTTGTTCTGCATTTTTAGGCTGGCCACTTCTTGCGATTTTCAAAAGAGTGGGCGCTGCAATAATCATTATTCTTCTGACATTTACTTTTGTAATGCTCCTTACAAACCTTACTCTTATTGAATTCTTTTCAGCAATCACTAAGCCTTTCAGAAAGGGATATTCTGCTGTTAAGGAAGGCAACCAGGAAAATGCTGCAATAAGAGCTGAAAGAGCAGAAATAAGACGTGCAGAAAGAGAAAAGGCACAGGCTGAAAAGCAGGAAAAGAAAAAAGGCTCAAAAATTCCACCCGAGAATATCTCTAAGGAAGAAAGAAAAAATAAACGTGTTGACGTTGCAAAATATATCCAGGACGAGGAAGAGGAAGTTGTTGAGAATAACCAGAAGGTTGACGAAATCGAACACGCTCCTGAACTTGATATAACACTCCCTGTTCATCCTGTGAATGCTCCTAAGGTTACAAGAGAAAAAATGGAGGAAACTGCAAAGAAAACAGAGGATAAACAGCTTAAGGAAATTATCAAGAAGGCTCTTCCTGAAAAGAAGGAGGACCCTGTTATCAATCCTATTTTCATTGAAAGCGACGGACAGACAACCTTCTTTGAAAAGGATAACGCTATTGCAGTTTATAAAAAACCACCTGCTTCACTTCTTAACTACGCTAAGAATAACAGTAATCCTACTGAAATTCAGAGCGAAATTCAGGGAAAATCAGATACACTTGTTACTACACTTCAGAGCTTTGGTATCCAGTCAAGAATTGTGGGTATTTCAAGAGGTCCGTCTGTAACGAGATATGAACTTCAGCC
>JAFTNX010000228.1 GCA_017451665.1 Oscillospiraceae bacterium
TTCAGTAACAGGTGCAGGCTTATTATCAACAGGTTCACCAAGAAGGTTAAAAATTCTTGAAAGGGTTTCTCTTCCTACTGGAACAGAAATAGCCTTACCTGTATCAACAGCCTTAGCGCCTCTTACAAGTCCGTCAGTTGAACTCATAGCGATACATCTTACAACGTCGTCGCCGATATGCTGAGCAACCTCAATAACAAGCTTTTCGCCGTTATTGTCGATTTCGATAGCATTTAAAAGGTTAGGAAGATGGTCCTTCTGAAACTGTACGTCGACAACGGCGCCGACAATCTGGACCACGGTTCCTATATTTTTTTCATCCATTTAAAAAATCCGCCTTTCTTAAAAGTTTAGGATTTATTTTTTCATAGAACCCGAAACAATTTCGGTAAGTTCCTGAGTAATCTGTGCCTGTCTTGCACGGTTATAAAGCAGTGAAAGGTTATCAATCATTTCACCTGCGTTATCACTTGCAGACTCCATAGCTGTTCTTCTTGCAGCCTGTTCAGCAGCAAACGAGTCAACGATTGCGCCATAAATCATACCATTAAGGTACTTTGGAATAAGCTCATCAAACACCTCTTCAGGTGATGGGTCATAAATAGTAAGACTCACAGCTTTATCCTTCGGAGTATCGTCAAATCCCTGTACAGGAAGCATTTTAACGTGAACAGGTTCTTGTGAAAGTGCCGAAACAAGAGTTGTATAAACAAGCTCAGCGCTTCCGATTTCCCCGTGTTTAAACATTCCGATAACAAAATCAGCGATTTCCTGAGATTTATAAATTGTCATTCCCTCAGCGATATGCTGGAGAGGATTAACAATATCATACTTTCTCTTTTCGAAATATTCAACTGACTTTTTGCCAAGAGGAAGTACCTTAACGTTAAGCCCCTCGCCTTTCAGTTCATCAATTCTCTGAGCAGCAAGCTTTAAAACGTTATGGTTAAAACCACCTGCAAGTCCTCTGTCACCGGCAATTACAACAACAAGGCAAGTCTTTACGATATTTTTTGAAGCATACTGGGACAAAATCTTATTATTCCCGGCAATTTCACACATTGTTTCGTAAAGTGCTTTAAAGAACGGCTGTGCTTTTTCAGCTCTTTCCTTTGCCTTTCTTAGTTTAGAAGAGGCAACAAGCTCCATAGCCTTAGTAATCTGCTTTGTGCTTTCAACACTTTTAATACGTCTTTTGACGTCTTTCATATTAGCTGTTGCCATAAACTTCTCCTTTACTATTTATTCTGAAGAAATTTCTCAACGAAAACAGAAAGTGCATTTTTAAGTGCCTCTTCGTTTTCCTTAGTAAGTTCCTTAGTCTCAACAATAGACTGGAGAATTTCAGGACGGGTTGTGTCAAGGTAGTCATAGAGTTCCTTTTCAAACTCGCCGATATCACTTACTTCAATATCCTTGAGGTAGCCATTAACAACTGCATAGATAATACAAACCTGATGTTCAACCTTAACAGGTGCATTTCTTCCCTGCTTAAGAACTTCTACAATTCTTTCACCCTGTGCAAGTCTGTCCTTGGTATCCTTATCAAGGTCAGAACCGAACTGTGAGAATGACTGAAGTTCTCTGTACTGTGAATAAAGAAGTTTCAAAGAACCGGAAACCTTCTTCATAGCCTTAATCTGAGCAGAACCACCAACTCGTGATACTGAAATACCAGGGTTAACAGCTGGTCTTACACCAGAATGGAAAAGTTCAGTTTCAAGGAATATCTGACCGTCAGTAATTGAAATTACGTTAGTCGGAATATACGCTGAAACGTCACCTGCCTGAGTTTCAATAATAGGAAGTGCTGTAAGTGAGCCTCCGCCGTAGTCCTTATTAAGGTTACAAGCTCTTTCAAGAAGTCTTGAATGGAGATAGAATACGTCACCAGGATAAGCTTCACGACCGGTAGGTCTCTGAAGAAGAAGTGACATTGTTCTATAAGCTACTGCGTGCTTGGAAAGGTCGTCATAAATACAAAGAACGTCCTTACCCTGAAGCATAAAGTATTCACCCATTGCACAGCCTGTATATGGTGCAATATACTGGAGAGGAGCAAGTTCAGACGCTGTTGCTGAAACAACGATTGTATAGTCCATAGCTCCTGCCTTAGTAAGTGTATCAACAACGTTTGCAACGGTAGAACGTTTCTGACCGATAGCAACATAGATACAGATTACATTTTTATCGTGCTGATTGATAATTGTATCAAGGGCGATAGCAGTTTTACCTGTCTGTCTGTCGCCGATAATAAGTTCTCTCTGTCCTCTTCCGATTGGAATCATTGAGTCGATAGCCTTAACACCAGTCTGCAAAGGTCTGTTAACCGACTGTCTTGTAATGATACCAAAAGCCGGAGATTCAATCGGACGGGTTTCTGTTGTTAAAATAGAGCCCTTTCCGTCGATAGGTTCACCAAGTGAGTTTACTACTCTTCCGAGAAGTTCTTCACCAACAGGAACAGAAACAATTCTGCCTGTTCTCTTTACCTGGCTTCCCTCCTTGATTTCATCGTCTGCACCAAGAAGTACTGCACCGACAAAATCAGTTTCCAGGTTAAGAGCCATTCCATAAACTCCACAATCAAATTCCAGAAGTTCACCTGACATACAGTTTTCAAGTCCGTGAATTTTTGAAATACCGTCACCTACGGTAACAACCGTACCAACGTCTGAAAGTTCAAGCTGAGATTTATAGCCCTTAATCTGCTCTTTAATAATCCCTGTAATTTCTTCAGGACGTAAATTCATTTCTACACTCCCTTATGCTATAATTGAGTCTATCTGCTGACGCATAGTATCAAGACGTTTTTTAACGCTGGCATCAATCTGTGTATTGTTATAATTAAGCACAATACCACCCATAATTGATGTATCAATCTTTTCAACAAGCTGGATTTTCTTTGAGCTGATTTTTTCAAGCTTCAAAACAAGTTTTTCACGAAGATTATCAGAAAGTGGCATAGTAGTTGTAACAATCACCTCTAAAATACCATTCTTATCGTTATACATATCCTTAAACTGCTGTGAAATTGCGATTAAGTATTTAATTCTGCCATTATCACAAAGGACATTTATAAAATTAAACACAGTATCGCTTATCCTGCCTTCAAAAGCCTTTGAAAGCATAGATTTTTTATCCTTATCAGAAACAGTAGGTGCAGAAAGTAGCTTCAGAAAGTCGGAATTTTCACTCATAATTCCTGCAACTGCTTCCATTTCCTCTGCAACAGTATCAAGTGTATTATCTTCAACAGCCAGCTCAAAAAGAGCGTCAGCATAAACTTTTTCAAGTTTTCCTGCCATTACAATTCACCCACATCGTTTATGAAATCTTCAATGAGTTTTTCGTTATCTTCCTTGTTGATTTCCTTTTCAACAACCTTAGAAGCAACATTAAACGCAATATCTGTGATTTCATCCTTTATCTGGTTAACAGCACGCTTTTTCTCACGCTCAATTTCGCTATGAGCCTTATCCATAATTCCCTTGGCCTCATTTTTAGCCTCAGAAATAATCTCATCAGAGCGTGCCTGTGCCTTTTTGGTAGCATCACTTACAATTTCAGCTGATTTTTCCTTAGCTGCGGACAGCTTCTGTTCATATTCAGCTTCCATTTCAAGTGCATGTTTGTTAGCCTCATCGGCATCAGCATAAGTCTTTGCAACCTCTTCTTTTCTGCTTTCGATAACCTTATTTATCTTATCAAACAAAAACTTTTTGATAACCAAAAACAGAATAAGAGTATTAAGCAAAGTTCCCAGAATGGTTGTCGGGTCAATTGTCAGGAAGTCTGTAACTTTACCTGCTAATATCATATTCAGATTATGCCCTTATAAAAGAGCATATCCCCCTTTCACGATGTTAATTATTAAAGCTTCTTAAGGAACGGATTAGCAAAGAGAAGAATAAGAGCAACTACGAATGCGTAGATACCTGTTGATTCTGACATAGCTACACCGATAAACATTGTTCTTGTACAGTCACCCTGAGCTTCCGGCTGTCTTGCAATAGCCTCAATAGTCTTACCTACTGCATAACCTTCACCGATACCAGGGCCGATACCTGCAATCATTGCAGCTCCTGCGCCGATAGCTGAACAACCCAATACAAATGCTTCATTACTAATTGCCATAATTTTATCCTCCAAAAAATTATTTTTTATTCCAATGTGAATAATCACATAGTTAACAAATTATTCTGTTGCCGAGCTTACATATACCATTGTAAGCATTGAGAAAATATACGCCTGTACACAGCCTGCAAACAAGTCAAAATAGATTGAAAGCACAGCAGGTACAAAAAGTGAAGCTACATCAAGAGTAAAAGAACCTATTGTAAATGAAACATGCAAAGCTCTTGACAAAGCACCAAGTGCACTATAAAGCAGAGAAGTAATAACCATACCACCTGCAATATTTCCGAACAAACGGAACGCCATAGACATTGGTGTTGCTATTTCACTGATAACATTAAGAGGTGCAATAAATCCGACAGGCTTACCAAAGCTCTTAAAATATCCGATGAAACCATTAGTTTTGAACTTATAGTAAGTAATAAGAATAAAGGTCATAAGCGCCCAACAAAGTGTAACATTAAGGTCAGCAGTCATCGAACGCAGTCCCAACATACTTACAAGGCTTCCAAGTACTGCATAGACAAGAAGCGTTGCAATATAAGGCGCAAATTTTTTGAATTTTGAGCCCATTGTTCCGATAACCATATTGTTTACAAAGTTGACAAACATCTCTGCAACAACCTGACTTTTGGTTTCAGGAATCTTTTTCAGATTTCTTGTAAGAAACAGACAAAGCAAAAATACCGCTGCAATGATTATCCAGCCGATAACCAGTGTTTCCGTAATCGCAATATCAGTTCCAGGGATTATAAACGAAACTTTTGGTCCGTCCATAAATCACACGCCCTTTCAAAGCAAATTATTTTTTCTTTTCAAAAAAAGTCATTATTGTAAGAACCATTCTCGGATAAAATTGTGGAAGAATAAATCCGACAAAGTTCATAAAATCAAAACTAAGTGCAAGGTATCCTAAAATCCCCATTCCCAGAAATCTAAGTCCATAGCAAGCCATCATCATACTTTTTGCTTTTCCCTGCGAGCATTCAACAGCCTTATTGATTGTATCAGCAAGATAAATACAGCAGACAATTGAATATGCAGTACCAACAGCAAGCCCGATTATCATTGTCAAATCAAAGCCCCATATAAGAGTTACAATCCACACAGGAATATTCAGAAGTATCATTCTGGGAAAAAGTTTTTTTAAAAGAGGTTTAATCCCGTCTTTGTTTTCTGAGTTCATAAACATTAACCTCTTCCTCCGAAGCCTCATCACGTTTTTTAGAAAGCAGTACAGCTGCTTTGGCAAAATTGAACAATGAAGCGAACATCAAAACCGCTGCCAGAGCAACACTCACGCCCATTATCCAGTCACCCAGCTTGTACTTTTCCTGGAGATAAAGAGCAAGAAAAATACACACAACGGGCGGAACAACAATAGAAGACGTAAACTGCAGCCCCAGAGCAAAATAAGAAATTTTTTTATTTTTCATATTATTCAAAAGTGTATTCGGTAGAAAGTACCGAATCAATCCAATCAATTACATCAGCAAAGCATTCTGATGAAACCTTATATTTTGTAGTAACAAAGCTTAATCCGTCATCAGCAGGACTTACGATTTCACAGTAGCCATTATCAGAAATACTATACATAGTCTGGGCATTTTTCCCAGAATTAAAATCAAACTGAATTACATTTTCAGTAGGAGTAACTGCACTGTTCTGTTCAAAGTCAAAGCAGGAAAACAGGCTTAAAACCTGCAAAAGGTGTTCATAGCTTAAGATAAAGCATTCACCTTTATCTTCACCAATCTGAACTTTTACGTTTCCATAGCTTCCTTCATAGACTTTATAGTTATAGAATTCGTCAAAAACTATATAAAAACAGCTTCCACCCGAATAGGCTGTAAACACTATTTCACATTCAATTCCAAGGGTATCCTTTGAAGTTTCAGCGATACTGTCAAAGCTTCTGTCATAGACAATCTTACCATCAGGAGTTTTAAGGTGATATTTTACACCTTCAGGAACTTCTGTAACATTGTCCCCTGCCTCGATAGTAGCCTGTGTTATCTCAAGCTTATTCTTTTCAAAAACCCATTTGACACTATCATCTTCCACAAAGACAAAATTATTATCTTCATCAAGAGTAGCATAAGTGGCTTTTCCATTATAAACAAGTTCAAAAAGCTCAGGTCTTAACTGTCTTATAGAAGAATAAACGCCCTGAAGCTTGACATTTCCGATATCATCGACAACGCCATAGTTGCCATTATAAATAAAGCGATAAAGATTGACACCAGAAAAAGCAACGTCGCATTTATATCCACCATCAACAGAAATTTCGTCCTCTGTCTCGGAATTTGTTTTTTCATAGTCAAAACTTGTATGCACAAGTCGGCTGAATCTTGAAATACTCTCTTTATCAGACAAAAACTCAGGAAACTTTATTACATCAGTTTTTGTCACAAAATGAATTTCATCTTCTTCGTTTTCAAAAGGAGTAACAACGCCTATTTTGTCAGAATTATCATTTCCACAACTGCAAGCCATAATGCATATGGATATTGCAGCCACAAAGCACAACGCTTTTTTCAGCAAGAAATCACCCCTGACCAATAAACAAAAATATGTACTTATATATTTTAACACATAATCGTTATAATTTCAAGTATTTTTTTGTTCAAAAATATCATTTTCACTTATTTTTCACACAAAAATGCAACAAACAGAGGGTTATTAAAACTATGTTTTAAATCAAATGTTATAAAATTTCAAAATGTATTGTTATTTTCTTGACAAAACGTCAAATTTCAACTAAAATAGATATGTACTTTAAAATAGGAAAGGATTGTTTAAAAATGGGTTTGACTTTAACTGAAAAAATCTTAAAGGCACATCTTGTTGAAGGCGAATTTGTAAAGGGTAATGAAATTGGTATCAGAATTGACCAGACTCTTACTCAGGACGCAACAGGCACTATGGCTTATCTTGAATTTGAGGCTATGGGAGTTCCGAGAGTAAAGACTGAACGTTCTGTTGCATATATTGACCACAACACATTACAGTCAGGTTTTGAAAATGCTGACGACCACAGATTTATCGGAAGCGTTGCTAAGAAGCACGGTATTTATTTTTCAAGACCAGGTAACGGTATCTGTCATCAGGTACACCTTGAAAGATTTGGTGTTCCGGGTAAGACACTTATCGGTTCAGACAGCCACACACCAACAGGTGGTGGTATCGGTATGATTGCTATCGGCGCAGGCGGACTTGACGTTGCTGTTGCTATGGGTGGTGGCGCATACTACATTACATATCCGAAGGTTGTAAAGGTTAACCTTACAGGAAAGCTCAATTCATGGGTTGCTGCTAAGGACGTTATTCTTGAAGTTTTGAGAAGAATGTCTGTTAAGGGTGGCGTAGGTAAGGTTATTGAATACTGTGGCGAAGGTGTCAAGACACTTTCAGTTCCGGAAAGAGCTACTATCACAAATATGGGTGCTGAACTCGGCGCTACAACATCTATCTTCCCTTCTGACGAAATCACAAGAGAATTCCTCAAGGCTCAGGAAAGAGAAGAAGTCTGGGTTGAGCTTAAGGCTGACGAAGACGCAGTTTATGATGAAGTAATTGACATCAATCTTTCAGAGCTTGCTCCTATGGCTGCTTGTCCTCACTCACCTGACAACATCAAGTCTGCAACAGAGCTTGAAGGTATGAAGATTGACCAGGTTTGTATCGGTTCATGTACTAACTCATCACTTCTCGATATGCTCAAGGTTGCTCACATCTTAAAGGGCAAGACTGTTCACCCTGACGTTTCACTTTCAATTGCTCCTGGTTCAAAGCAGGTACTCAATATGCTCGCTAAGAACGGCGCACTTTCAATTATGATTGACGCAGGTGCAAGAATTCTTGAATCAGCTTGTGGCCCATGTATCGGTATGGGACAGTCACCTAACTCAAAGGGTATTTCCCTCAGAACATTCAACAGAAACTTTGAAGGCAGAAGTGGTACAAAGGACGGACAGATTTATCTTGTTTCTCCAGAGCTTGCTGCTGCATCAGCTGTTGCAGGTGTACTTGTTGACCCAAGAAGTCTCGGCGATATGCCAGAATTCAAGCTTCCTGAAGTATTTGAAATCAACGACAATATGATTGTTCCACCAGTAGACGAAAAGGATATGGACAGCGTTGAAATCCTCCGTGGTCCGAACATCAAGCCTTTCCCTGCTACAACTCCACTTGACGATTCAATTGAAGCTGCTTGTTCATTAAAGGTTGGCGACAACATCACAACTGACCACATTATGCCAGCAGGCGCTAAGATTCTCCCACTTCGTTCTAATATTCCTGCAATTTCAAAGCACTGCTTTGCTGTTTGCGATGAAGCATTCCCAGAAAGAGCACTTTCACTTGGAAAGAGCATTATCGTAGGTGGTTCAAACTACGGTCAGGGTTCTTCAAGAGAACACGCTGCACTTGCTCCACTTTACCTTGGAGTTAAGGCTGTTCTTGTTAAGAGCTTTGCAAGAATACACAGAGCAAACCTCATTAACGCAGGTATTCTCCCTCTTACATTTGTTAACGAAGCTGACTATGACAAGATTTCACAGGGCGACGAGCTTTGCCTTGCTGATGTAAGAAAGAACGTTATCGACGGAGTTACAGAGCTTTGCGTTGTAAACAAGACAACAGGCGCTGAAATCCCTGTTCTCTGTGAACTTACAGGCAGAACAAAGGACATTGTTCTTGCTGGTGGACTTCTCGATTACACAAGAGAAAGCCTTAAGTAAGATTTTTGAAATTTATATATCGGAGGTAGATACCAATGGCAAAAATTCAGATGAAAACACCGCTTGTTGAAATGGACGGCGACGAGATGACCAGAATTATCTGGCAGGAAATCAAGGACATTCTCATCAATCCATTTGTTGACCTTAAAACTGAATACTACGACCTTGGACTTGTTTGCAGAAATGAAACAAACGACCAGGTAACAATTGATTCAGCTAATGCTACAAAGAAGTACGGCGTTGCAGTTAAGTGTGCTACAATCACACCTAACGCTGCAAGAATGCCTGAATACAACCTCAAGGAAATGTGGAAGTCACCTAACGGTACAATCAGAGCTATGCTCGATGGTACAGTTTTCAGAACTCCTATCCTTGTTAAGGGAATTACACCTTACATTCCTACATGGACAAAGCCTATCACTATTGCAAGACATGCATATGGTGACGTTTATAAGAATGTTGAAATGAAGGTTCCGGAGGGAGCTACTGCTGAACTCGTTGTAACTGACAAGGACGGAAACGTTTCTAAGGAAAAGATTTACAACTTTGAATGCGACGGCATCATTCAGGGACTTCACAACAAGAGCGAATCAATCGGCTCATTCGCAAGAGCTTGTTTTAACTTTGCACTTGATACAAAGCAGGACGTTTGGTTTGCTACTAAGGATACAATTTCAAAGAAGTATGACCACACATTCAAGGATATTTTCCAGGAAATTTACGATGCCGAATACAAGGAAAAGTTTGAAGCTGCTGGCATTGAATACTTCTACACACTTATTGACGACGCTGTTGCAAGAGTTATCCGTTCAAATGGTGGATACATCTGGGCTTGTAAGAACTATGACGGCGACGTAATGAGCGACATGGTTGCTACTGCTTACGGCTCACTTGCTATGATGACTTCCGTACTTGTTTCACCAGATGGTATTTACGAATACTAAGCTGCTCACGGAACAGTTCAGCGTCACTACTACAAGCATCTCAAGGGTGAAGAAACTTCAACAAACTCTGTTGCAACAATCTTTGCTTGGAGTGGTGCATTCCGTAAGAGAGGCGAA
>JAFTNX010000229.1 GCA_017451665.1 Oscillospiraceae bacterium
GCTTTACAATAAAAAACGTCCTTTCGTTAAAAAACAAAAGAACGTTACTTTCTTATTTTTACATATTTCACACTCATCATAGCAGCTATCCCTGTGAATGTCCCTGTCACTATCGCTGCGATAACAAGATACGGTGTGTAAGCGATAACCGAGGTTGTTTTCATCACAAATAAAGCAGCAACAAGCTGTCCGAAATTATGTACAACAGCACCAAGCACCGAGCAAACCCAAATCTGCTTATCCTTTAAGATACAAGACGCTAAGCACATCACACTACACGCAAGGAACCCCCCACAAAAACTGAATATAAAGCTTACAGGACTGCCTGCAAAAACACTGCCGAGAATTACTTTTATAAGCAAAACACAAAAGGCTTCTTTTCGTCCAACAGAGTAAATTGTAAACAGCACAACCACGTTTGAAAGTCCAGGCTTTACACCAGGTATAAAAAAGGGTGGAAGCTGTGCCTCAACTACAAAAATTATCAAAGCAAGCCCTGCAAGACAACCTGTAAGTGCCAGCTTTTTAACGTCGGTTTTCATTAGTTTTCTCCTTAAAAAATTTATATATCAAGGTCGTTTTCACTTTTGCCGTTAATTTCAACCGTCAGCTTGTGTGGTGAACAGATTATTGGTAAGCCTTCCCCTGAAATCCAGCCTGTTTCAACACAAATCTGATTTTTACAGTCAGCATACTTCACTCTCACCTTTTTATCCTTGATTTCAACTATGTTTTCACCATAAGAAGTGCTTACTGCATATTCCCCGTCATCGCTCAGTGGGATTTCCTTAAAAAGCTCTCCCTCAACGTAAATACTTACAGTTTCACCGTCAGAATTTTTGCCAAAAAATATCAGAAAAACGCACAAAACCACAACTATTACAAACACCACTATCCAGAATATATTTGACCTTAAAAGCTTCATGCATTTCACCTCTTTTTCATAGTATAACACTTACATTTTCACTTGTCAAAAATATTTTTTAAAAAACATAGCTTTGCTACTTGATTTTTTTTATAAATCGTGGTAAAATATAGTAGTCGTATAGCGTCTTGACACGATATACAGTATACAGAGATATAAAGAGACAACAACATAAATGTGATTTTTACTTTTATTTTTATATATCAGTCCTGCATTTTTGGACATGCACGGAAGTATTCTGACTAAGTTTTTCGGCTTTTATTCTAACAATTATTTTTACTATTATATTTTTTCTTCTGTGCAATACTAATATAAACTGCATTTTTTGCAGCTTACAGGAGAGTGTTTACTTTGTTTAAATATATCATCAAGGGTGGGAAACCACTTTGTGGCGAGGTTAACATAAGTGGAGCTAAAAACGCTGCCGTCGCTATTGTTGCTGCCACAATTCTTAGTGACGAACCATGTATTCTTGAAAACGTACCTGATATTTCAGATACAGCTATTTGTGCAAAAATCCTCAGAGAAATGGGTGCTGAGGTTAAATATACCAATAAAAATACAATGTATGTCGACCCTAAGAACATCAAGAACCCTGTTGTTCCTGATGAGCTTGCAAGAACAATGAGAGCTTCAAGCTACTTTTTAGGAATTTTACTTGGAAGATTTCACGAGGCATTTGTTGCTATGCCGGGTGGCTGTGACCTGGGCGACAGACCTATTGACCAGCATATCAAGGCTTTCAACGCACTTGGTGCCAAGGACGAAATCGTAAATGGTACAGTTCACGTTAAGGCTGATGACCTTATCGGAAACCAGATTTATTTTGACTTTATCACCGTTGGTGGTACAATAAATGCGATGTTTGCATCAGTCAAGTCAAAGGGACTTACAATTATTGAAAACGCTGCTAAGGAACCTCACATTGTTGACGTTGCAAACTTCCTTAATTCAATGGGCGCTGACATCAGAGGCGCAGGTACTGACGTTATCAAGGTAAGAGGCGTTGACTACCTCAAGGGAATTACTTATGGAATTATCCCTGACCAGATTGAAGCTGGAACTTATATGGTAGCTGCTGCTGCCACAAAGGGAAATGTTCTTGTTAAGAATGTTATTCCAAAGCATCTTGAATCTATTACAGCTAATTTGAGAAAAATGGGCGTTACTGTTGAGGAATTTGACGAAAGCGTAAGAGTTTCTGTTGACGGCCCACTTATGAGAACAAATGTAAAAACAATGCCACATCCGGGCTTCCCTACTGATATGCAGCCACAGCTTTCTGCACTGCTTACAATAGCTGACGGAACAAGCATTGTTACTGATGATATTTTTGACAACCGATTCAGATATGTTGGCGAACTGAGAAAAATGGGTGCCGACATTACAGTAAAAGATAAGGTAGCTATTATTCAGGGAGTTAATAACCTCAAGGGCGCACCGGTTAAGGCTACCGACTTAAGAGCAGGTGCTGCACTTATTATTGCAGGTCTCAGCGCAGAAGGTGTTACTGAAATCGGAGATATTTTCCACGTTGAGCGTGGCTATGAATGTGTTGACGAAAAGTTTGCTGCCCTCGGTGCTGACATAAAGAGAGTTTATGTTCAGAACAAGGAATCAATGGCAATGGGTGGTTAACATCTGATTTTTGAAAATTCGGGCGAATGCTTTTGTATTCGCCCTTTGTTGTGCAAATTTTGTTAAGGAGTATTGAAATGGCAAGAATTTATCCTCTTTTTTCCTCAAGCAAAGGAAATTCAATTTATATAGGCGACGAAAAAAGTGGTATTCTTATCGACGCAGGTGTGAGCTGTAAAAGACTTACGGAAGGTCTTAAGCTTAACGGAATAAACCCTGAGGCTGTCAGAGGAATTTTTGTTACCCACGAGCATTGCGACCATATCTGTGGACTTAAGAATTTTACAAAAAAATACGGCACAACTGTTTTTGCACACAAGCTCAATGCTGAATATTTTGCAAGCAAGGATTTAGTTTCTGCAAACTGCGATTTGAGAATTATTGACGAAAACCCTGTTGAATTCGCAGGCTTTAACATA
>JAFTNX010000230.1 GCA_017451665.1 Oscillospiraceae bacterium
ATAAGTCAGGCAAAATCAAAGCTTAAAGAGCTTGATACGCTTATAAATGCAATTGAAAATGACGATAAATCGGTTATTGACGGCTATTATAAGCAGATTGATGACGCTAAGGCTGAAATCGAAGCAGGAAAACAACAGCTTCTCGCTATAAGTGGACCTGTTACGCTTAGCTATGATAGATATGCTACATCTGACTATGGCTCATTTTATGAGGACAGTCAGAAAATTCACGCAATAGGAAAGGTTTTTCCTGTGTTCTTTATTATTGTAGCAGCACTTGTATGCCTTACAACAATGACAAGAATGATAGAAGAACAGAGAACGCAGATAGGCACATATAAAGCTATGGGGTATACAAACTTCCATATTGCGTCAAAGTACCTTGTCTATGGTGTTTCTGCTTCTGCAATAGCAGGCTTTTTAGGAACGCTTGTAGGCGTTAAAACCCTGCCGATTGTAATTTATAACTGCTATAAAATTCTCTATAACACACCAAAGCTATATGCACCATTCTATTTTAAAACTACATTCTGGTGCGTTGTGGTGTCGGTTGTGCTTACAGCTGTAACTGTTATTTATTCCTGCTATAAGGAGCTTATCGCACAGCCTTCACAGCTTATGCGACCAAAAGCACCTAAAAACGGAAAACGTGTATTTTTGGAAAAATTCCCTAAAATCTGGAATAAAATCAGCTTTATCGGAAAGGTAACTGTGAGAAATCTTTTGAGATATAAAAAGAGATTTTTTATGACAGTGCTTGGAATAGCTGGCTGTACTGCACTTATTCTGACAGGCTTCGGACTTAAAAATTCTATTGCACAGACCTTTGAACTTCAGTTTAATAAGGTGTTTGAATACGAAGGCGTTGCAATGCTTAATACTTCTGACTTTGATGCACAAGGCTGTGAAAATGCCCTTAAATCAATCGATGGAATTTCCGAAACGCTTGTTACCTATCAGATAAACTGCGAAGTCAAAGAAGATAAAAAATCCCACTCTGTTGATATTGTTGTGGGGAATAATCTTTCACAAATCGATAAGTTTGTAAACCTTGTTGACGTGGAAAATAATAAGAAAATTACAATTGACGATAACGGCGTTGTGATTACTCATAAAATTGCACAACTTCTTGATGTTAAAAAGGGCGATACAATAACAGTAAACCTTGACGAAAAGGGAAGCTGTGAATTTATAATTTCAGCAGTTTGTGAAAACTACGCTGTACACTATATCTACTGTACAGCTGATTATTATAAATAAGTTGTGGAAGAACCGCAGTATAATTCCTGCCTCTTTACTCTTGAGGAAGGCGTAACAAAGGATGATGTTTCCTTTGAAATTGTAAACCAACCAGAAATTATTTCTGCAAGCTTCCTTGTTGACCACGGAAATTCTTTTTCAAAGAATATCGGTAGCCTTACGGGAATTGTGTGGCTTCTTATCTGGTGTGCAGGCGCACTTGCAATGGTTGTGCTTTATAACCTTGCAAATATAAATATTACCGAAAGAATAAGAGAAATCGCAACGGTTAAGGTGCTTGGTTTTTATGATAACGAAACCTCTGCGTACATTTACCGTGAAAATATAATTTCCACATTTATAGGAATAGCTTTTGGCTGGATTATGGGAATTTTTCTTCATAAATTCGTAGACCTCACAGCCGAAGTTGACCTTGTAATGTTCGACCGTTCTGTTGAATGGACTGCATTTTTGTTTTCAGCACTCCTCACAATGCTGTTTACAGTAATTATAAATGTTGTTCTTCACTTTAAGCTTAAAAAAATCAGTATGGTTGAGTCACTTAAATCAGTTGAATAAATCACGAAAGGATTTGAAAATATATGAAATTAGGTATGGTAGGACTTCCAAATGTCGGAAAATCAACACTTTTTAACGCTCTTACAAACGCAGGTGCTGAATCTGCAAACTATCCGTTCTGCACAATCGAGCCAAACGTAGGTATCGTTTCTGTTCCTGACGAAAGACTTGATAAGCTCGCAGAAATGTATAACCCTGAAAAATTCACTCCTGCAACACTTGAATTTGTTGATATTGCAGGTCTTGTAAAGGGTGCGTCAAAGGGCGAAGGTCTTGGTAATAAGTTCCTTTCAAACATCCGTGAAGTAGACGCTATCGTTCACGTTGTAAGATGCTTTGAAGATACAAACATTATCCACGTTGACGGAAGTATCAACCCTGCAAGAGATATTGAAACTATCGACCTTGAACTTATCTTTTCAGACGTTGAGCTTATCGAAAGAAAGCTTGATAGAACTAAAAAGGCTATGAAGGGCGACAGAAGTCTTGCTGCTGCTGTTGATTTCCTTGAAGGCTTAAAGACACACCTCGAAAACGGTAAGGCTGCAAGAGCATACCCAATGGATGAAGAACAGGTTGAGCTTCTCAAGGAAACTCCACTTCTTTCTCTCAAGCCTGTTATCTACGCTGCAAATATGAGCGAGGACGACTTCAGAAATAATATTGACAACAACGAACACTATAAGCAGGTTTGTGAAATCGCAAAGGAGCAGGGGGCAGCTGTACTTCCTATCTGTGCACAGATTGAGGCTGAAATTGCTGATATGGACCCAGAAGATAAGGAGATGTTCCTTTCTGATTTGGGACTTGAAATCAGTGGTCTTAACAGAATTATCAAGGAAGGCTACGCACTTCTCGGACTTATCTCATATCTTACAGCAGGTCAGCCTGAAGTAAGAGCGTGGACAATTACAAAGGGAACAAAAGCACCACAGGCTGCAGGCAAAATCCATACAGACTTTGAAAAGGGCTTTATCAGAGCAGAAGTTGTTTCTTTTGATGACCTTATGGCTTGTGGCACAATGGCTGCTGCAAAGGAAAAGGGACTTGTTCGCCTTGAAGGTAAGGAATATGTTATGCAGGACGGCGACATCGTTCTTTTCAGATTTAACGTATAATTAAATACACACAAAAAAGCCTGAGAAGTTATCTTCTCAGGCTTAATTTTTTTTTATAAATTACTGTCTTAAATAAACACCGTTTTCTTCAATGTAGTCTTCCATATCGTCTTTGTAGCCGAGATGAAGCTCATCGTTGTCAAGTGCCTTTAAAGCACGCTGACCGATGTCCTTTCTGTAATGTACCTTGTCCCAGTCAATCTTCTTGACACCGTCGTACGCCTTTTCAAGTGCGCCAACAAGTGAAATTCCTGTTGCAGTAACACCAAGAACACGACCGCCGTTTGTAAGGAATTTACCGTCAGAAAGCTTTGTTCCTGCGTGATAAACCTCACAGCCTTCAATCTGTCCCTTAGCGTCAAGACCTGAAATTTCAATGCCCTTGTCGTATTTTTCAGGGTATCCACCACTTGCCATAACAACACAGGCACAAGCACCACTCTTCCACTTGATGTCAAGCTTGTCAAGCTCGTGATTGTAAATTGCCTCAAAAATGTCAACCAAATCGCTGTCAAGCATAGGAAGAACAACCTGAGTTTCAGGGTCACCAAAACGACAGTTGTATTCAATTACCTTAGGGCCCTTTGGTGTAAGCATAAGTCCGAAATACAGACAGCCTTCAAAAGTTCTGCCCTCAGCATTCATAGCTTCCATTGTAGGAATAAAAATCTTTTCCATACATTCCTTGGCAATTTCTTCTGTGTAATAAGGGTTAGGTGAAATTGTACCCATACCACCTGTGTTAAGACCTTCGTCGTTGTCATAAGCACGCTTGTGGTCCATTGAAGAAATCATAGGCACCATAGTTTTTCCGTCTGTAAATGACAAAACAGAAACCTCAGGACCTGTGAGATATTCTTCGATAACAATTCTTGTGCTGCTTTCGCCGAACTTCTTGTCCTCAATCATTTCTCTTACAGCCTGAATAGCTTCTTCTTCGTTCTGTGCGATAATAACACCCTTTCCGAGAGCAAGTCCGTCAGCCTTGATAACAGCAGGGTAGGAGTTCTGTGCCTTGAGGTAGTCGATAGCCTTGTCAGCCTCTGTGAATACCTCATAAAAAGCAGTAGGAATGTTGTATTTCTTCATAAGGTTCTTGGAAAATACCTTTGAACCTTCAATGATTGCAGCGCACTTCTTAGGGCCGAAAGTCATAAAACCTTCAGCCTGCAAAGCGTCAACCATACCAAGAACAAGTGGGTCATCAGGTGCAACAGCAACCATATCAACCTTAAGTTCCTTGGCAAGTGCTACAACACCGTCAATGTCAGTAGCAGATACATCAAAGCATTCTGCACCTGCAGCAGCAATACCACCGTTTCCAGGTGTGCAGTATACTTTTTCAGCCTTTTCTGACTGCATCAGCTTCATAATAATTGCGTGTTCACGGCCACCGCCGCCAACAACCAGAATTTTCATAAAAACCGTTCCTTTTTTAATTATTCTTCAAGAATTTTATTTCTTACACTTTCAGGTAACTTACTTAAAACCAGTCTGTAACCTCTGCTACACATCTTTTTGATGATGTCCTGAGTAATATCCATATCAGGAGTTACAGCACTCCAGTAATACTTGTTCATATTAGGGGCAGGCTTTATAAGTCCCTTGTAGGCAGACCTCATAAGCTCGTTGAATTCCTGTTCGCATTTAACAACAATGTATGGCTTTGAGGTGCCGTCATTGCAGAAAGCACAGAAAGGCTTTCCACCGATATTAAATCGCTTCCAGTTCCATTCGTTGTAATCAACCTTAACACCTTTAAGGTTAGTCAAAAAAGTTTCTAAGTCGGGATAATATTCAGATATTGTCATGATTAGTGGTGGAAAAGACGGATTCCTGTAAACGCCATAGCCATGTTGTACTTGTTACAAGTTTCGATAACATTGTCATCTCTGATAGAACCACCTGGCTGTGCTACATAAGAAACTCCGCTCTTTTTAGCTCTTTCAATATTATCACCGAATGGGAAGAAAGCGTCTGAGCCGAGACAAACGTCTGTATTCTTAGCAAGCCATTCCTTCTGTTCAGCCTTTGTAAATACGTCAGGCTTAACCTTAAAGAGCTTCTGCCAAGTACCTTCTGCCAAAACGTCCTCGTACTCATATGAAATGAAAACGTCAATTGTATTATCTCTGTCAGCACGTCTGATGTCGTCAACAAACTGGAGGTTAAGCACCTGTGGAGCCTGTCTGAGCCACCAGTTGTCAGCCTTCTGACCTGCAAGTCTTGTACAGTGAATTCTTGACTGCTGACCTGCACCGATACCGATAGCCTGACCGTCCTTAACGTAACAAACGCTGTTTGACTGTGTGTATTTAAGTGTGATAAGTGAAATGATAAGGTCATCAAGCTTGTCAGCAGGAATGTCCTTATTCTCAGTAACTACATTTGAAAGAAGCTCTCTGTCAATCTTGAGCTCGTTTCTGCCCTGTTCAAAAGAAACACCGTAAACCTGCTTTGTTTCGATTGGTGCAGGCTTGTAGTTTTCGTCAATCTTGAGAATACAGTATGTACCCTTTCTCTTTGACTTTAAGATTTCAAGAGCGTCATCATCATAATCAGGAGCGATAACACCGTCAGAAACTTCTCTCTGAATCATCTTAGCTGTGCAAGCGTCAACCTTGTCTGAAAGTGCGATGAAATCGCCGTATGAAGACATTCTGTCAGCGCCTCTTGCTCTTGCGTATGCACAAGCGAGAGGGGAGAGTTCACCAAGGTCATCTACCCAGTAAATCTTTTTGAGAGTGTCTGAAAGTGGTCTGCCGATAGCAGCACCGGCAGGTGAAACGTGCTTGAAAGATGTAGCAGCACAAACGCCTGTTGCTTCCTTGAGTTCCTTAACAAGCTGCCAGCCGTTCAAAGCGTCAAGAAGATTGATGTATCCAGGCTTTCCGCAAAGAACAGTGATAGGAAGCTCACTTCCGTCCTCCATATAAACTCTTGATGGTTTCTGATTAGGGTTACAACCATACTTTAACTGCATTTCATTAGCCATAGTATAAATTCCTTTCTGTTACTTAACGTTCTTGTTTACAATTCTTGAAACAGGCTTTCCTGTTTCGATGTCGATGTATCTTACAAAAAGTGAAACCTTGTTGTCGTCGTTAAGGTTTTCCCAGAGTGTATTTGTAAATTCATCAATGTCGTCTGGAATAGCAAGCTTCTTAGGTTCGCCTTCAAAGCTTGGAAGTGGGTTTCCGTCACCCATATATGTGTGAATGAAATGACCTTCGCCACTGATTGGTGTATAGTAGCTGTAAGTAAATCTGTGAACTGAATCAGGATTTCCGTCATCTGACTTGAGGATTGACATAGCAGAGTTGAAAAGACCATTTTCAATGTGCATAATTCCTGAAATTCTTGGTGTATAGTTTGGAGCGTCGTCTTCGTATTCTCTTGTTCTGAGAGCCTGTTCAAAAGAGAACTGCTTGTCCATAAGCTCATAAATTGTATCTGTCTGGTCACCGTTTGTAACGATTGTCTTGTTTCCAAGAACTCTTACAGGTGAATAGATGATAAGGTGTGGGTCAGAGAGCTTTGAAGGGTCAAAAGCTTCTGTCTTGATACCGTCTTCAGTTTCTGTAAAAACTCTGTTTCTTGAATTTACGCTTCTGCCCATAATAAAGTATGCAGTAACAGCGTTCTTTCCGTCAGCAGACTTACCAATGATGATACCTCTGCCAGGGTAAGAATTTTCCTTGAGTTCCTTTGCAATGTCAATAGTCTTCATAAAATACCTCCTCAAAAATACCGATTTCTATTTAACAAGGCTTAGTCAACGAAAGCCTTGCCGTCTTTGATTGTAATTCTGTCCTCACAGAAAAGGGAAACAGCCTTCGGAAGAAGCTTCCACTCAACGTTTTCCATAATTCTCTTCTGTAAAACCTCAGGTGTGTCGTCGTTTTCTACGTTTACAACGCCCTGTAAAATAACAGCACCTGCGTCTGTAAATTCATTTACAAAATGGATAGTAGCACCCGAAACCTTAACTCCGTATTCAAGTACCTTTTCGTGAACCTTGAGTCCGTAAAAACCGTCTCCACAAAAAGCAGGAATAAGGGCAGGGTGAACGTTAATAATCTTGAACGGATACGCCTTTGTAACGCATGAATCAAGAATTGTCATAAATCCTGCAAGTACGATAAGGTCAGCGTTCTGACGCTGTAATTCAGCTAAAAGTGCAGCACTGTAAGATACCTTGTCAGCGTATTCCTTTCTTGGTAAAACAACCGTCGGAATGCCTGCCTTTTCAGCTCTTTCAAGAGCAAAAACGCCTTCCTTTGAAGAAATAACGCAGGTGATTTTTCCACCCTTGATTTCTCCACGCTTTTCAGCGTCAATAAGTGCCTGTAAGTTTGTTCCTCCACCAGAAACAAGTACAACAATATTTTTCATATTAAATCTCCTGTAATTAGCAGATGATTACGCCTTCGTCGCTTTCAACAAGTTCACCGAGAATGTATGCGTCTTCGCCGGCAGCCTTGATAGCCTCAACAGCCTTGTCAGCGTCAGCCTTGTCAACAGCAACAATCATACCAACACCCATGTTGAATGTGTTGAACATATCTCTTTCTGGAATGTTTCCAACCTTCTGGAGAAGCTTGAAGATAGGAAGTACCTGAACGTCGTCCTTCTTGATTTTAGCAGAAAGTCCCTTTGGAAGTGAACGTGGAATGTTTTCATAGAATCCACCACCTGTGATGTGTGAAATTGACTTAACCTTAACTTCATCAAGGAGCTTCATAATAGCCTTAACGTAAATCTTTGTAGGTGTAAGGAGAGTTTCGCCAAGTGTCTTACCACCAAGCTCGTCGTATGTAACCTTGAGTGATTCTTCGCTTACGTCAAAAACCTTTCTTACAAGTGAGAAACCGTTTGAATGAACACCACTTGATTTGATAGCAACGAGAACGTCACCGGCCTTCTGTGTGTCTGGCTGTAAAATCTTATCCTTGTCAACAACACCAACAGAGAAACCTGCAAGGTCATATTCGTCGATAGGGTAGAAGCCCGGCATTTCAGCAGTTTCGCCACCGATAAGTGCACAGCCTGACTGGATACAGCCTTCAGCAACACCTGATACGATTTCAGCAATCTTTTCAGGATAGTTCTTGCCAACAGCAATATAGTCAAGGAAGAACTGTGGCTTTGCACCACAACAGATAATGTCGTTTACACACATAGCAACGCAGTCAATACCAACTGTGTCGTGCTTGTCCATAAGAAAAGCAATCTTGAGCTTTGTTCCGACACCGTCAGTACCAGAAACAAGAACAGGCTTGTTGATACCTGTCATATCAAGCTCAAAAAGTCCTCCGAATCCACCGATTCCACTAAGAACTCCACTTGTCATTGTCTTTGCAACATGCTGTTTCATAAGTTCAACAGCCTTGTAGCCGGCAGTTACGTCAACGCCAGCTTCCTTGTAGCTTTCTGAAAAACTCTTCATAATAATATACCGTCCTTTCAGCGTAAAAACGCAGATTATTTATTTTAGTTATTCTTTACCGTTCCAGCAGTATGTACAAAGCTCACATTCAGGCTTTCCGACTGCTTCAATTGTTCCCGGAAGTGACTGATATTCAAGGGAAGTAAGCTTCAATCTCTTACAGATTTCATCTCTCATCTTTCTGCCTCTTTCAGTCTGGCTGTCGCAGTATTCTTCAAGATGCTTGACACCCTCTTCACCCTCAAGCTCAAATATAATCTGTCTTGCGATAAGTTCCATTTCTGAATTGCTTCTTGAGAAATTAAGATACTTACAGCCAAACATAATAGGAGGGCAGGCACTTCTCATATGAACTTCCTTAGCACCGTTTTCATAAAGGAACTCAACAGTTTCCCTCATCTGAGTGCCTCTTACGATACTGTCATCAACAAAAAGAAGTTTCTTTCCTTCGATAAGCTCGTGAACAGGAATAAGCTTCATTTTTGCAACGTGATTTCTCATCTTCTGGCTTTGAGGCATAAAGCTTCTTGGCCAGGTAGGTGTGTATTTGATAAACGGTCTTGCATATGGAATACCACTTCTGTTTGCATATCCGATAGCGTGTGGAACTCCTGAATCAGGTACACCACAAACATAGTCAACATCAGGAAGTGTGCCATTTTTTATGTCGTGTTCAGCCATAATCTGACCGTTTCTTGCTCTCATTGTTTCAACTGTAACACCCTCATAGACTGCATTAGGATATCCGTAATAAGTCCACAGAAAGGTACAGATTTTGAGTTTTCCGTTGCCCTCAGCAAGAACTCTGCAGGTGTCGGCAGTAAGCTCGACAATTTCGCCCGGCTTTAATTCCTTGTAGGTTTTGTATCCGAGCTTCTGGAATGCAAAGGATTCAAGTGAAGCACAATAGCCGTTTTCGTTACAACCGATAACGATAGGAAGTCTGCCTGCTTTGTCACGGGCTGCAATAATAGAATTTTCAGTGAGAATAAGCAGAGAAAGTGTTCCTTCAATCTTCTCCTGAGCATATTTAATGCCCTCTGTGAAATCAGACTTCTGAGCAATAAGCGCACCTACAAGTGAAGAAGTATTGATTTTTCCACTACTCATTGTTTCAAAGTTTGCGTTTCCGCTTTTTAAAAGCTCGTCTGAAAGTTCATTGGCATTGTTGATGATACCGATAGCACTGATAGCATAAACACCAAGCTTTGAACGTACAAGAATAGGCTGTGGGTCACTGTCGCTTATACAACCGATACAAAGCTTACCCTCCATTGAGTCCATATCCTTTTCAAATTTTGTACGGAAAGGTGAATTTTCAATGCTGTGCAAAGCTCTCTGAAAGCCTTTGCTTTCGGAATATGCTGTCATACCACCTCTGCGGGTACCGAGATGTGAGTGATAGTCAGTACCGAAAAATACGTCAGTAACACAATCATTTTTTGATATTGCACCAAAAAAACCGCCCATAAATTTACCATTCCTTTCTTACGGGTAATTTTTTATTTAAAGATTAAAGTTCAGCAACCATTTCCTGCATTTTAGCATCCTTAGCCTTAACGCCTTCAATCATAGCCTTTTTAGCTTCAACAAGCTTGTCTGCAAGACCTTCGTCAGAAAGTGAAAGCATCTGGATAGCAAGAATAGCAGCGTTCTTTGCACCGTTGACTGCAACTGTTGCAACAGGGATACCACTTGGCATCTGAACAGTAGCAAGAAGTGCGTCAAGTCCGTCAAAGGTTGACTTAATCGGAATTCCGATTACAGGAAGAGTTGTGTGACCTGCAATAACACCTGCAAGGTGAGCAGCCATACCTGCTGCACAGATAATAACTCCAAATCCGTTGTCCTTTGCATTAGCTGCAAATTCGCTTGCAAGCTCAGGAGTTCTGTGTGCTGACATAACGTGTACTTCGTAAGGAACACCGTAAGCTTTAAGCTCCTTTACTGCATCCTTGACAATCGGAAAATCGCTGTCAGAACCCATAATTACTGCAACTTTTTTAATCATATCATTTACCTCCATTGTGCTGAAATTTCAAAAAATAAAAACAAAAAGACTGCAACTATACCGTTGCAGTCACTTCAGCCGTAAAATTATCGCAATTTGAGTGTGCAAAAACAAAAGCTGAGATATAAAAAATACCAGCTCTGATGCAAGATGCGTATGAAGAGTTACACAAGTGATTTTTATTCATTGACATAGCTCTGATACCCCACTCAAAAGTTGTTGAAATACACATATATTAAAATAAGTATAAATCACTCTTTAATTTTACAACAAATCGACATAAATTTCAACACCGAAAAGCATAGAATTTCTAACAAAACAATGAATAATTATTGTTCAATTTGACTACTTGTAAAAATTGTGGTCAAAATCATAATTTGTTCTGTGGCTTTCACCCATTGTATCAACGTAATTTTTCATTTCCTTGCTGTTTGTAATCGCCCTTGAATTTCTGATAAAAGTATTTTTCTCGCCTGACGAATATCCTATAAATTCATTAAGGGAATTTTCGTTTGAAAACAACTCTTTTCCAAGTCTGTGTGGGATTTCACCACCAAAAGAATAATTGTGTCTGTCCATAAAAACGCCTCCTTTTTTAGTTAGTTTCCCATAAAAAGCTAAGTATATGCAGATAATCTTGACAACAAAAAATATTAGTGTTAATATGATTTTATAAGTTTAAAAGGGA
Organism: Oscillospiraceae bacterium; assembly: GCA_017451665.1. GTDB lineage: Bacteria > Bacillota > Clostridia > Oscillospirales > Ruminococcaceae > JAAZZIT01. Next base: position 11,085 of record JAFTNX010000230.1, read on the forward strand.
GCGTTTGGCTTTACTATGGATAATCTTTCAAATATTGGTGTAATAAAAGAGATTTTTGAAAAACACAATTTTTCTTTTTCAAAACAGCTTGGACAGAATTTTCTTATAAATCCGTCAGTTTGTCCCAAAATTGCAGAAATGGGAAATGCAAAAAAAGGCTTTGGCGTAATAGAAATCGGCACAGGTATAGGCGTATTGACAAATGAACTTGCAAAGCGTGCTGATAAGGTTGTAGCTATTGAAATTGACGACAGACTTATGCCAGTTTTAGAGGATACTCTTTCGGAATATGATAACGTAAAAATTATAAATGCCGACGTTATGAAAACAGACCTGCATAAGCTTATTGAAGAGGAATTTCAGGGACTTGATGTTGCAGTGTGTGCAAATCTTCCGTATTATATAACCTCGCCTATTATTATGATGCTTCTTGAAGAAAGACTTCCTATCAAATCTGTAACTGTTATGGTACAGAAGGAGGCAGGGAAACGCCTTTGTTCTCCTATGGGAACAAGAGAAATGGGTGCTGTTACTGTGGCAGTAAATTATTTTTCTTCACCTAAAATTCTTTTTAACGTTTCAAGGGGTAGCTTTATGCCAGCACCTAACGTTGACAGCTGTGTTGTGAGATTTGATATAAACGAAAAAACACCTGAAGGAGTTACTGACGAAAAGTTTTTCTTCAAGACAGTAAGAGGTGCATTTGCACAAAGAAGAAAAACACTTCTAAACTCCGTATCTGCGTCAATGGGGATTGAAAAATCAAAGGTTACAGAAGCTATTTCACAGACAGGACTTTCACAGTCGGTAAGACCCGAACAGCTTTCTATGAAGGAGTTTATTGACTTTTCGGAAAATCTGAAAAAATTACTTTAAAAAGTGTTTTTTACGACATTTTTTTCTGTTTTGAGTATGTATAATTTTCTTACAGAGATTATACATACAAAAGGACGGATAACAAAATGTTAAAAACAAAAGGACTCAAAAAACAAAAAAGAATAACTTTACTTAAAAACGTACCGATACTTTTAACGGTAATGCTACTTAGCGTTGTATCTGCACAAAGCCGTATTGGTGGCTATTTGTCTTTTACGAATGTTATGATAGCGTCGCTGTCTGGTATCTGGGGCGTTTTTTCTTTTGTTGGAAGTGTTGTTTCATATATTTCAACAGGGATTGCAAAAGAAGGATTTGTTCAGCTTGGTGGAATGGTTATAATTCTTGGCGTGAAACTTATCTCAAACCGAAAAGAAAACTGCCTTTTTGACGGGATACTCACAACCCTGTCACTACTTATTTGTACCTTTGCATCAACGATATTTACACGCTATGACTCATCACTTCTTGTGTATAGAATCGTGTCATCTGTATTAAGTGGCTGTGTGGTTTATTTTTCTTTGAGATTAAAAAACAAATTCCATAATGATAATAAATTAAATCTCTTTGGAATTGACGGAGCAGTTGTTTCAATTATTTATATTCTCTCAATAACAACTCTTGGAAGTATTCAGTTTTACACTATGAATATGGGACGTGTAGCAGGTATTTTTATTACATATCTTTTTGCTAAAAAATACAGGATTTCAGGTGGTGGTATCTGTGGAACACTTACTGCCTTTGGTATTCTTCTTTGTTCACCAAATCTGGCACATAATACCCTTACTTTGTGTGCCTGTGGCGTTATGGCAGGTGTTATAGCAGGCTTTGGAAAAATTCCTATGACAGTAAGCTTTCTCACAACGTCAGTTTTCGGACTTGTTGTAGCAGGTTTGAACGACGATACCTTTATGATGCTGACAGACATAGCAGTAGCTACTGTTTTGTATCTTGTTTTTCCTGACGACGCTGAAAATGCAGTTTTTAAATTCTTCTCAAAAAGGAAAAGCAAATCCACAAAAACTATAAAAACAGTTTCAAACAGAATTGATTTTGCTTCATCGGCAATTGGTGACGTGAATAATCGCATCAAAAATATCTCCAAAGAAATTGAAAAATTTAAAAATAAACAGGACTTTGAAAGCGAAGATAATACTAAACAGCTTCGTGAACTTCTGTGTAATCAGCTTTCAATAACTCAGGACCTTCTCCGTGATATTTCAAATGATACAATGGGACTTGAAAAATGCGAGGAAGAAGTTTTGCGAAAAGCAAAAACAGTTTTTGAAAAATATAACATAAACACAGAGGGTATGTGTGTTTATTCCGATATAAAAGGGAATATGCAGATTGAAGCCTATAAGCAGGGAAGACTTAACTGCGATATTATGAGGCTTACTGTTGATTTGAGTATTGCTGTTGACTGTGAGCTTTCAATGCCAAATACTGTGTATCTCAATGGCATTACAAAACTCACATTCTCAAAAGCTCCAGCCTTTAAAATTACAAGTGGCTTAAAACAGATTTCTGCTGAAGAAAACGACTATTGTGGCGATACTATCGAAAGAATATGGATTTCTTCATCACAGTATATGGTTGTCCTCTCTGACGGAATGGGGACAGGAAAACGTGCAAAGCTTGACTCATCCTTTACAACCGACCTGATAACTCGTTTTACAGCCTGTGGAATTTCACCAGTTACTGCACTTAAATTCACAAATTCAATTATGCGTGTAAAAGGCTGGGACGAGTCATTTGCGACAGCCGACATTGCACTTTTTGATACCTGCAGTGGCTATGTGAAGTTTATAAAATCTGGTGCATTTGCAAGCTATATTCTCCGTGACGGTTCTCTTATAAAAATTGAAACTAAAACTTTTCCTCTTGGAATACTTGACGATATAACACCTTCAGTCAGTGAATACAAAATTTTTGACAAGGATTTGATAATTGTAGCTTCCGACGGAGCAGACGAAAAAGCAATCAGATTTGCAGTCAACGAAATTAAAAATGGTGAATTTTCTCCTGAACAGATTTCAGATTTGATGTGTGAATATGTAAAAGAATATTCAACTAAAGAAAAAAATGATGATATTTCTGTGTGTGTTTTGTCTGTAAAAGAAGTATAATTAAGGTGCATTTTACATATATTCAAGCTGAAATTCTGTAAAATTTGGTAAATATTGTACAAAATATACAAAACGGGCTATAAGAATATGTGGAATTACTAAAAATATTACAAAAACACTTGCTTTTTTGTTCAAAAAAGGTTAAAATAATCATAGGATATTTTGCATAAAAATACGTTTACATTTGTGAAACGTCTTTTTGTCGTGTAAAAACTTGTGTAAGTGTATGAAACTATCCGTTATTTCTCCTGAAAGGATTGATATAATAAATGGCTGATAAGATACCTGCAAATTGCGAAATACCTTTGTACCTCTTTAATAAAGGAAGCAATTTTGAGGCGTACAGATTTTTTGGTGCACATCTTGGCAAAAACGGCGACCAGGACGGTTGCTGGTTCAGAGTGTGGGCACCTAATGCTAAAAGAGTAGCTTTGGTTGGCGATTTTAACAACTGGAACGAAGAAGCAAATGTTATGTTCCCGATAGGCAATAGTGGAAGCTGGGAAATCTTTATTGAAGGCTTAAAGGAACTTGAAATTTATAAGTTTGCTGTAACTGGCGCTGATGGTAAAATGAGAATGAAGGCTGACCCGTTCGGTACTTGTATGGAAAGAAGCCCTTCAACAGGCTCAAGAGTATTCCAGGTTGATTGCTATAAGTGGAATGATAAGGACTGGATTGACAAGAGAGACGGTTTTTATCAGAGAGCTGTGAATATTTATGAGGTTCATATTAATTCGTGGAAACAGCACGAAGACGGAACTTTCTATTCGTACCTTGAATTTGCAGATGAGGCTATCCCATACCTTAAGGAAATGGGATATACTCATATTGAGTTTATGCCACTTGCTGAATATCCTTTTGAAGGAAGCTGGGGCTATCAGGGAATAGGCTATTTTGCACCTACATCCCGTTTCGGAAATCCAAGAGATTTTATGGAAATGATTGACAAGTTCCACCAGAATGATATTGCTGTTATTCTTGAATGGGTACCTGCACATTTCCCTAAGGACGCTGCCGGTCTTTATGAATTTGACGGTAGCTGCTGTTATGAATACACAGACCCTAAAAAGCGTGACCATTTGTCATGGTGAACAAGAGTTTTTGACTATGGAAAACCACAGGTTGTTTCATTCCTTGTTTCAAATGCTCTTTACTGGCTTGATAAATATCATATCGACGGTCTGAGAGTTGACGCTGTTGCATCAATGCTTTACCTCGACTATGACAGACACGACGGCGAATGGACACCTAATAAGGATGGTGGAAATCAGAATCTTGAGGCTATCGAATTCTTCAAGACTCTTAATACTGCTGTATTTGCAAGATTCCCTAACGCAATGATGATTGCTGAAGAATCAACTGCATGGCCAATGGTTACTAAGCCTGCTGATATCGGCGGACTTGGATTTAACTATAAATGGAATATGGGCTGGATGAATGATATGCTCAGATATATGGCTATGGACCCTATACATAGAGGCTTTAACCATAATATGCTTACATTCTCATTCTTCTATGCTTTTTCGGAAAACTTTATTCTTCCGATTTCTCACGACGAGGTTGTTCACGGAAAGGCTTCTCTTATCCAGAAGATGTGGGGACAGCCTGACCAGAAATTCCCACAGGCAAAGGCTTTCCTTGCTTATATGATGGCTCATCCTGGAAAGAAGCTTATGTTTATGGGAAGTGAATTTGCTCAGTTCAGAGAGTGGGACTATGAAAACGGTCTTGAATGGTTTATGCCTGAACAGTTTGAAGAACACAGGAATTATCAGCTGTTTGTCAAGAACCTCAATAAGTTCTATAAGGAACACTCACAGTTCTGGGAAATCGACTATTCATGGGAAGGATTCAACTGGATTTCTAATGATGACTATAAGCAGAGCATCATAGTATTCAGAAGAATAGATAAAAAGGGTAACGAAATCATCGTTGTATGTAATTTCGTTCCTGTGGGAAGACAGATTTATAGCTTTGGCGTACCTTATAAGGGAACATATACCGAAGTTATGAATACTACTTCTGCTGACGGTTCGCCTTGTACAAATGGTGCTGTAAAGTCCGAAGATGTACCAATGCACGGCTATGACCAGTCAATTACTGTTGAAATTCCACCTTTCTCTGTAATGTATTTTACAGTTAAAAAGGCTCCTGTAAGAAAAAAGACAGTAAAAAATGATGGCGGAGAAACAAAGGCAAAGACAACAAAAACTACTGCTAAAAAAGCTCCCGCTAAAAAAACAACATCGGCAACAAAAAAATCCAATAAAAAATCTTAAAATGGTGGGTGAATGTTTATGTTCAACAAAAAAGAATGTGTGGCAATGCTCCTCGCAGGTGGTCAGGGAAGCCGTTTGTATGCATTGACACAGAAGGTTGCAAAACCTGCTGTACCTTATGGTGCAAAGTATCGTATTATCGATTTCCCTCTGTCAAACTGCATAAACTCAGGTATTGATACCGTTGGTGTTCTTACACAGTATCAGCCACTTGTTCTCAATGAGTATATCGGCAACGGTCAGCCTTGGG
>JAFTNX010000231.1 GCA_017451665.1 Oscillospiraceae bacterium
GGGGGTTAAAAGGGGTAACGGAAGGGGGTTCTAAAGGGGGAAACCGTAAGGGGAGATTAGGGGGGATATCGACTTTTGGAGGTTTTGCTCCCCCGTCCCCTTTGGGTTTCCCCCTTTAAAAAGGTCACAAAAGAAATAAAGGGGCAAAGCCCCTTCACTACGTTGTGACTTATAAAAGAAAAAGCGTACGGGAAATCCGTACGCTTTAATTGTGCGTTGTGTATTTAGTTTACTTCTATTACTTTATAAGACGTTGCTTCCATAAGTTTAAATTCCGACTCGTATTCCTTGTCTTCACGCCAGTAGGTGAATTTCAGCACGTCACCAGGCTTTTTGTCCTTTGTTATGTCCGAAACATCGCTAAGCGACATAACTCTTTTTCCCTCAATGGTGAGAATTATATCCCCCTGAGTAAGTCCACTGTTTGCAATATCGCAGGTTTCGTCAACATTTGCAACAAGAAGTCCTGCTTTTAACAGCTCGCTTCCCTCTGCCATTTCTTCGGAAACCTCGTAAAATTCAATTCCGATTTTAACTCTGCCCACAACACAGCCGTGTTCGATAATGCTTTCAATAACAGGCTTTGCCTCAGCTGTGGAAATTGCAAATCCTATTCCGTCGTAGTCGTCAGACTCAAGCTTTGCGCTGACAACTCCCACAACCTGCCCCCACATATTAAGAAGTGCACCACCAGAATTTCCGGGATTTATGGCAGCGTCAATCTGAATGCAGTCGTGTAAATTCATATCATTTAAAGTAACGTTTCTTCCAAGCCCAGAAACAACTCCCGAAGTAACGCTTGCAGTAAGTCCCGCAGGGTTTCCGTAAGCAACAACCTGCTCGCCCTGAGAAATCTGTGCGCTGTCCCCGAAAGTAACAGGCTTCAGGCCACTAACCTGAATTTTCAAAACAGCTATATCAGTTACCACGTCATAGCCGATAAGCTTCCCGCTGTAATAGGTGTTGTCCCAGAGCCTTACGCTGACGTAGTTTACATTTCCGTTTGCCACAACGTGAGAATTTGTAATAATGTATCCGTCTTCCGAAAAGATAAAGCCTGAGCCTTGCCCTCCCGAAACTGCCACGTCGTCGCTGTATGCGTAAACTGTAACTGCGCTTTCCTTCATAAGCTCAGCTATTCCTGCAACAGTGTAGCGTCCGTCGGCTTCATAAAGTCCGTCACCCTCAAGCTTAGGCTTGTCAGCAAGTGGCAGGACGTATTCAAAATTTTTGCCGTCGTCGGTTTTTTCTTCAAAAACATTTTTAAGCCACCCAAAGCCAAAAACCGTACAGGAAAGCATATAAAAGCAAAACAGCAAAACAACCAGCATAAGAATATACACAAACCACATATATTCAGGATAGCTTTTGTATCTGTCGTTTGCATCAGCCCACAGCACATCTTTAGAAAGCTGTGACGGAGAGTCGCATTTTGCTTTTTGTAGTTCCTTATCAAAATAATTCAAATCAAAACCCTCACTTTTCAGCTTTCTTCTGTGTTTTTAAACTGAATGATAAACTTTGTGTATTCCCCTTCAACGCTTGTAACCCTGATTGTTCCACCATGAAGCTTTACAATAGATTTAACAATGTTAAGCCCAAGTCCCACGCCCGTTGCGTCAAGGCCACGTGACTGGTCGGTTTTATAAAATCTGTCAAACACCAGTGGAAGCTCCTCTTCGCTCAGTCCGTCGCCACTGTTTGTGATAGAAACCTCTGTTATATCCCCGATTTTTTCAAATCCGAATTCAATATAACCGTTGTCGTTAACAAATTTTATTGCGTTTTCAATAAGGTTATACATAACCTGATGAACAAGGTCGTTGTCTGCATAAATCATAGTTCTGTCAACATCAAGTCCACGGATATCAAGATTTTTTGCATTTATTCTGTCCTCAAAGGTAAACAGCGAATTTGCAATAGGTTCAACCACATTTATCATCTTGAATTCCGGTTTTGTTGAGCCTGACTCGATTTTTGCAAGGTTAAGCATTGACTTTACAAGACGTGTAAGACGTTTGATTTCAAGAGAAACAATTCCCAGATACTTTTTATGCTGATTCTGTGGAATAGTTCCGTCCATAATTCCGTCAACAAATCCCCCGATTGAAGTCATCGGAGTTCTCAGCTCGTGGGAAACGTTAGCCACAAAGCTTGTTCTCATCTTATCATAGCTGGCGATTGAAGTAGCCATATCGTTGATTGCGTGGCCAAGCTCCTGGAATTCCGTAATTTCATATTCAGGAAGCTGTGACGAAAAGTCGCCTTCACCGATTTTTTTAGCAGTCTGCGCCATTTCCTTGATAGGTGCTGTAAGTCGCAGTGTAGCAACATAAACCACAATCACGCATATAATAAGAACAACAACCGTTGAAACAATAAACAGCTTGAGCATATTTTTTACCGAAGCGTCCTGCTGTGAAACAGGTGAGCTTACGATAATATAAAGCGAAGTATGCCCTATATCATAAAAATGCTGTGCAACGTTATGGTGTTGTTCCTCGAAAAATCCATCAAGGTCAGACTGTATATAAGTAACCTCGTCGCCGATTTCCGACAAAACACTCAGAGGAATTGATTTATCCCTTTTTATGCTTGTTCTTAATACCTCGCCTGTTGCAACAATTTCTCCGTTATCGTGTGTGATATAAAAATCAGCATTACTTGCTGCTGAATAATTCTTTAAAACATTACTTACATTTTCAAGTCGCTGTTCAAGTGTTATATCCTCAGGACCTTCCTGAAAAACCAGACGGGCTTCTGTCAGGGCTTTTTGAAGATTTGTTGTGAGCAAATCACGTTTTTCACCGGTAAAATACTGAGAAGAAACAAGCAGTAATACTGCGCCCAGACAAATAAAGCTGGTGAGTATTACTGCTGAACAGATGTAAAAATATTTAAAGAATATGCTCTTTGTACGACGCATTATTCCTCTTCAACTTCGAATTTGTATCCAACGCCCCATACTGTTTTCAAAGCCCACTTGTCAGATACGCCTTCAAGCTTTTCACGGAGTCTCTTAACGTGAACGTCAATTGTTCTTGAATCTCCGTAGTATTCAAAGCCCCATACTTCGTCAAGAAGCTGGTCTCTTGTATAAACTCTGTTTGGATTTGATGCAAGGTGGAAAAGAAGTTCAAGCTCCTTTGGTGGTGTGTCAAGCACCTTTCCATCAACTCTGAGCTCATATCTTGTCATATTAACGCTGAGCTTGTCATACTTAACTTCCTTAACTTCAGCCTCTGCTGTTGTCTGACCAACTCTTCTGTAAACAGCCTTGATTCTCGCAATGATTTCCTTTGCGTCAAATGGCTTTACAACGTAGTCGTCAGCACCAAGCTCAAGACCAAGTACCTTATCAAATGTTTCGCCCTTAGCTGTAATCATAATAATCGGCACGTTTGACTTCTTTCTGATTTCACGGCATACCTGCCAGCCGTCAAGTCCTGGAAGCATAATGTCAAGAAGTACAATATCAGGCTTTAATGCGTTGAATTTTACAACTGCCTCTTCGCCGTCGTGTGAAAGAATAACGCTGTAACCATCCTTTTCAAGATAAAGTCTCAAAAGTTCGCAGATGTTCTTGTCGTCATCAACTACAAGTACTTTTCCTAATGACATAATTTTTCATCCTTTCTATTATGTAAATTTTAAAAATTACAATATTCCTGCGTAAAACCGTCCCCGAAACCCCTCAATTGTTAAGAACAGCCTTACAAATCTTAAATTGATAACTCTATTATAACAAATTAACACCCGTTTGTGTGAATAATATATTAACTTGGTACTAACAAATTGATAAATCACCAAATTTGTTAGTGAAATTTATCTAAAAATATTTACAAAGTTTATTTATAGTTTAAATATTAACAAGGTTATAATTTTTAATCATTCACTAAGTATTCACAAAATCGGAAGATTGTCGCTTTGTGGGATAAAAAGTTTTTGAAAATCTATTGACTTAATGGAAAAGGTGTGCTACAATATTTTTAGCACTCAGAGGCTTTGAGTGCTAAACTTTTTGATAACAATTGATTTGATATAAGGAGGAAAAATTATGACTATCAAACCTTTACAGGACAGAGTAGTAGTTAAGATGACTGAGGCTGAGGAAACAACACAGAGTGGAATTATCCTCACAGGTTCAGCAAAGGAAAAGCCTGAAATTGCTGAGGTATTGGAAGTTGGGCCAGGCAAGGCTGACGTTACAATGGGCGTTGAAAAGGGCGACAAGGTGCTTATTTCAAAGTACGCAGGAACAACAGTCAAGCTTGAAGGTGTTGAATACATCATTGTAAAGATGGACGACATTCTGGCAGTTGTTAAGTAACAAGATAATTTTACGGAGGTACTATTTATTATGGCTAAGGATATTATTTACGGCGAAGAAGCAAGAAAGGCTTTGCAGGCTGGTATTGACAAGCTTGCTGACACAGTTAAAATCACTCTCGGACCAAAGGGCAGAAACGTTGTTCTTGACAAGAAGTTCGGTGCTCCACTTATCACAAACGACGGTGTTACAATTGCTAAGGAAATTGAGCTTGAGGACTCATTTGAAAATATGGGCGCACAGCTTGTTAAGGAAGTTGCTACAAAGACAAATGACGCTGCAGGCGACGGAACAACAACAGCTACACTTCTGGCTCAGGCACTTGTAAGAGAAGGTATGAAGAACATCACAGCCGGCGCAAATCCTATGATTGTAAGAAAGGGTATGCAGAAGGCTGTTGACGTTGCAGTTGAGGCTGTCAAGGCAAATTCAAGAGAGGTTTCTGGCTTTGAAGAAATTGCAAAGGTAGCTGCTAACTCATCTGCTGACGAAAACGTAGGTACACTTATTGCTGAGGCTATGGAAAAGGTCACAGCTGACGGTGTTATCACAATTGAAGAATCAAAGACTGCTGAAACTTACAGCGAGGTTGTTGAAGGTATGCAGTTTGACAGAGGCTACATCACACCATACATGGTAACAGATACCGACAAGATGGAAGCTGTTATTGATGACGCACTCATTCTCATTACTGACAAGAAGATTTCAAACATTCAGGAAATTCTCCCACTCCTTGAACAGATTGTTCAGGCAGGAAGAAAGCTCCTTATTATTGCTGAAGACATCGAAGGCGAAGCACTTTCAACACTTATCGTAAACAAGCTCCGTGGAACATTCACAGTAGTAGCTGTAAAGGCTCCTGGTTTTGGCGACAGAAGAAAGGATATGCTCAGAGATATTGCCACACTTACAGGTGGTGAAGTTATCAGCGAATAACTCGGCTTTGAGCTTAAGGACGCTGACGTATCAATGCTCGGTCGTGCAAGACAGGTAGTTGTTCAGAAGGAAAACACAATTATCGTTGACGGTGCAGGTGAACCTGACGCTATCAAGGCAAGAATTTCACAGATTAAGTCACAGATTGAAACAACAACTTCTGATTTTGACAGAGAAAAGCTCCAGGAAAGACTTGCAAAGCTTTCAGGTGGTGTTGCTGTTATCAAGGTTGGTGCTGCTACTGAAATTGAAATGAAGGAAAAGAAGCTGAGAATTGAAGACGCACTTGCTGCTACAAATGCTGCTGTTGAAGAAGGCATTGTTGCAGGTGGTGGTACTGCATTCATCAACGCTATCCCTGCTGTAAACAAGCTTATTCCTACACTTGACGGTGACGAAAAGACAGGTGCCAAGATTGTTCTCAAGGCTCTTGAAGAGCCGGTAAGACAGATTGCTACAAACGCAGGTCTTGAAGGCAGCGTTATCATTGACAAGATTATCCGTTCAAGAAAGGTTGGTTACGGATTTGACGCATACAACGAGGTTTACGTTGATATGATTCCTGCAGGAATTGTTGACCCTACAAAGGTTACACGTTCAGCTTTGCAGAACGCTGCATCAGTAGCACAGATGGTACTCACAACAGAAAGCCTTGTTACTGACATCAAGGAAGAAAACCCAGCTCCAGCTATGCCGGCAGGTGGAATGTATTAACCAGCGTGACGCTGGACCCTCCTACCCTCGCATTTCATTTGTGAAGTGTCGAAGTTTTGAGTGCTCGGGTGTTATCGGTTCGCTTAAGCTCACCTTAAAAAGTGGAGGCAGAAGGCTTTTTAGTAATTGACAGTTGACAATTGACAATGAAACCCTGACGGTTTCACCGACCTCGCCTTTGGGAAGTTCGAGCAAGCAGTTACTTTTGAGTGACGGCGGCTATCGCCTCGCTTAAGGCTCGGCTTAAAGAGATAAAAACTAAACTCACTATCTAAAAAGGTAGTGAGTTTTTGTTTTGGAAGTCGCAATTTGGTGAAGGGGCGTTGCCCCTTTATTTCTTTTGTGACTCTATTAAAGGGGGAAACCATAAGGGACAGGGGGAGCAAAACCTCCAAAAGTCGATATCCCCCCTAATTTTCCCTTAAGGTTTCCCCCTTTAGAACCCC
>JAFTNX010000232.1 GCA_017451665.1 Oscillospiraceae bacterium
ATCTGCCCTGTATTACAAAACTCGTACCATACCCCAGATTATTCTCATTATATGTGAGAAAATAAACCCATTTGTCGCCTTTTTTCATAGGTCGGATATAGCTGTTATTATGAAGCTCCTTACCACCGTGTTCGGTATCCTCATAATAATATTCCTGAACAATAGTGATAGTTTCACCCACCTGAAGGTCGCCCTCCAGAACTCTTGTTATCTTAAACTGGCATTTTGATTTTCCCGAAAAGAAATCAGTTTCAACCCCGCCCTGAACGTCCCCAAGAGGTTGGTCGTCGGTTACAAATTCCCCCACAACAAGATTGGTTTCCACTCCACATATATCGTTCCACTCAATCATTTCATCAACGCTGTAAAAAGTCAACATTTCAGGCTCGGGAATATTGTATTCAGGAAGTAATTCTTCCTCGGTTGTGGTGGTTTCTTCGGCAGAGGTCTTTTTGGTATCTTCGTCAGTTTTATTTTCACAAGCTGTCACAAAAACCGAAAGCAAAATTATACTTAATAAAATAAGTCTTTTCACAAAAATCCCTCCTTTATTAAAGTTTAACACCATAAACGGCATATGTCTATTGATTTAACATATAAAGTTTTCACTGTCTTTTTATGCATACATACGATTTTTATGGGATTTTAAAAATTTTTGCAACAAAAAAGAGTGTGGCAAAAAAACCACACTCCTGAATCGTACAAGTTTAAAATTACTTGAGTTCGATTGTAGCGCCAGCTTCTTCGAGCTTAGCCTTGATTTCTTCAGCTTCTGCCTTAGCAACGCCTTCCTTAAGAGCCTTAGGAGCTGCTTCAACGAGTTCCTTAGCTTCCTTAAGTCCGAGACCGCAGATATCCTTAACAGCCTTGATAACGCCCATCTTTGAATCGCCGAATGAAGCGAGGATTACGTCAAATTCTGTCTTTTCTTCTGCAGCAGCAGCGCCTGCACCTGCAGCTGGAGCAGCAGCAACAGCAGCTGTTACACCAAATTCTTCCTGAATTGCGTCTACGAGTTCAGCGAGTTCAAGTACGCTGAGAGCCTTGATTTCTTCAATAAAATTCATAATCTTTTCTGAAGCCATGATAATTTTTCTCCTTTAATAATTATAGATTTGCAGCTTTAAGCTGCCATTTTAATGTTGTGACGATAGTTATTAAGCAACTTCGCCCTTGTCGATGATAGCCTGAATTGTTGCAGCAAGCTTCTGCATAGGTCCCTGAAGTGAACCAACGAGCTGAGCAAGAAGTACATCTCTTGATGGAATCTTTGAAAGCTTCTTAACGCCTGCTTCATCGTAAAGTTCATCACCGATGAATCCAGCCTTAAGGTTGAACTTCTCACCGTTGCAAGCCTCTGAGAACTTACCGAGTACTCTTGCAGGTGCTGTCTGGTCGTCTGTTGAAAGAGCGATAGCAGTTGTACCTTCGAGTACGTTTGTGAGTCCGTCAAGACCGCATTCCTTCATTGCAAAACGGAGCATTGTGTTCTTTTCTACAAAGTACTCAACGCCAGCCTCTCTGAGTTCTCTTCTGAGCTTGGTGTCTTCTTCAACAGTGATACCCTTGTAATCAACGAGTACACCTGCAGCAGCACCCTTGAGCTTTTCTGTGAGTTCAGCGACTCTCTGCTGTTTTGCGAGCAAAATCTTTTCACTTGGCATTTTTAAATTTCACCTCTTTGAAATAAATTTGCCAGTCGTATCAATAAGAAAGCCTTTTTCAGAACATAATCCGAAAAAGGCACAAAGTCATCATATAACTCTGCAATTCCTTCCTCGGCTGGATTTACACATTACTGCTACCAACTGTCTTTAGATACGAATGCTTATATATTATAACAAACCCCTCAACATTTGTCAAGGGGTTTTAACTTTATTTTATGAAGTTTTTGTAAATTTCAGTTCTTTGTTTCTTATGAATGCCACTAAAATCAAACAAGCAAGAGCTAGAAAATAGCATAGTCTTGATAAATCAACCTTTAAATCCCCATAAAGCGAAAATCCGTCACGCACAAGCATCTGACCTGCAAAAATTACAGCAAAAATGCCCGTAAAAACAGAATATGCCTTAATATACGCCTTGTTTTTTACAAAAAACTCAGTGATAAAACCGACCACCCAAAGGCAGAAAGCACCCGAAATAATCCAACAATAAGCCTGCGTTGTCTTGTCGGGTGTGATATTTCCCTCAACAAATTCTTCACCCAACAGTCCAAATGTCATAGCATAAGTTGAACTTCCGTCATCTCCGAAGGCATAGTCGATACCACCTGTAAACCACACATAGAACAATAAAACAAATATAACTGAAATAGCTTTGATTTTCATCATTAACTCACCAAAAAAGCCCCTTTTCAGAGGCTTTAAAAATTTATCTTCTGTTTCTTCTCATTGACTTAACCTGCTGTTCAAGCTGGTCGATAGCGTCCTGAACTGTGTCAGCGTTACCTTCTCTTACATATTCAGCAATCTTTTCAGCTACCTGAACATACTTTGAAGGGATAACAACAAGGTTTCTGTCGTCAAGAGCGTTAAGGTAGTCTTCCTTCTGTGCCTTGAGGTCAAGAACTCTTCTGTCGCAAGCAATCAGCTGTTCGTTAATTCCTGCATTAACCTTATCCTGCTCCATAACAAGCTCCTTGAGCTTCTTTGAAAGCATAACGAGGAAGAAAACCATACAAGCAACAAGTGTAACTCCACCGGCAACAGCTGAAGCGATAACGCCACTTGTTCCCATTATAAGCATACAAAGACCGAACACCATAAGTCCTGCAAGAATTGAAATTCCGATAGCAGCCTTTTTCTTCTGTGAATACTTAAAGTTCTGTTCAACCTTTTCAGCAGGCACGATATACTTTTTAAGATACTCACGGTTTTCCTTGTTGACTCTGATAGCGTTGTCAAATTCGCCACACTTTTTAAAGTATTCCAGAGTTTCATCAATAAGCTTGTTCTCTACATCACTCATAGTGCACACCTTTTTCCTTTCTAAACTAAAACCTCAATTTTTCTTCTTAAACGATTAAGTTGTTATCAATTTTCTTTTTAGTCTGTACTTTCTCTTGTTAATAATTATTATACATTTTGTACTAACAATTGTCAACATCAAAAATCTCAAACGTTTTAAGTTTATATGAATGCACAAAACAACAAAAGGCAAATTGGTTACTTTTACCAATCTGCCTTTTTAATAATTTATGAATTACCCATCATCCTGCCTTTGAAATCGTTATCTTAATTTTTTAGCCAAGATGTAAGAATATAAAACAGGAGTGAGAATTAAAGCTGCCATAACAGCAACTGACACAATAAAGAATTCCCCTACTGCAAGTGGAATCAGAGCAATTCCACCAAGTACCATAAGCCAGCCAGCAACTCTGTGGGTTTTCGCCCAGACAGTTTCGTTTTTCATAGTCCAAGGGAGACGAATTCCAAAAATGCCATTCGGGCGGGTTTTAGGAAGATAATTACCCATAAAAATTAAGATAAATGCCACCATACAAACTGCGACTGTGCCTATATTTTTGAACTTCTCAAGAGCGTAAAGCACGGTAATTGTTTCGATAACTATTGTAACAAAAGGGATTATGAGCCTTACGAAAGTAGTGATTTTTTCAGGCATTTTCTTTTCTTCGCCCGATTTGTTTGAAATCATACACACA
>JAFTNX010000233.1 GCA_017451665.1 Oscillospiraceae bacterium
ATGAAGGATAGTCAAGACCACTTGCGACTGAATATACAGGTGCAGGCTCGACGTTTTCGTACTTGAGCATAATTGAGTTAAAGCCGTGCATAATTCCCTCTTCGCCGTATTTAAGGCTTGCAGCGTGGTCACCAAGCTTTGCACCTCTTCCGAGAGGCTCAACACCGTAAATATCAACAGGGTCATTCAAAAATCCTGAGAACATACCCATAGCGTTTGAACCACCACCAACGCAAGCTACAACTGCGTCAGGAAGCTCGCCGGTCATACCGATAAACTGTTCTCTTGCTTCAATTCCCACAACGCTCTGGAAATCTCTTACCATCATTGGGAATGGGTGTGGGCCGAGAACTGAGCCGATACAGTAGATTGCGTCCTTATATTCCTTACAGTATGCCTCAAAAGCAGCGTCAACAGCTTCCTTAAGAGTAGCAAGACCGTGAGTAACTTCAACAACATTAGCGCCAAGAATCTTCATTCTTGCAACGTTTGGAGCCTGCTTTTTAATATCAACAGAGCCCATATAGATGTCACATTCAAGTCCGAAATATGCAGCAGCAGTAGCAAGTGCTACACCGTGCTGACCTGCACCTGTTTCAGCGATAACCTTTTTCTTACCCATATACTTGGCAAGAAGTGCTTCACCCATACAGTGGTTAAGCTTATGAGCGCCTGTATGGTTAAGGTCCTCTCTCTTTACATAAAGCTGAACGTTTCCAAGGCTGTTTGAAAGTCTTTCAAGGTGTGAAATAGGTGTAGGTCTTCCCTGAAATTCTCTTCTTATTCTTCTGAGTTCGCTTACAAACTTACTTGACTTTGCAATTGTAAAATATGCCTCGTTGATATCTGTCATAGCCTTTTTAAGCTCATCAGAAACATACGCTCCGCCGTAGTTTCCGAAAAATCCGTTCATATCAGGGTAGTTCTTAAAATAGTTATCAAATTCAAAACCGTTGTGTTTCATAATAAATTCCTCCAAAAATATATAAAATGATGTTGTTTTTAATTTTAAAGCTTAATCAAGCCACGCCATCGCAGATGTCCAAACATAATAATTACTCCTTTGTCACCAATAAAAAAAGCCCATCTTCTCATTGAAAAACAATGGGACGATAGACATACCGTGGTGCCACCCAAATTCACAGCTTATGCTGTCTTTAAAGATACGCAGAAAAAATCTTTAATATCTCAGTCCTTTAACGCAGGCAAACGTTCAGGAATACTCAGTTTCCCTTTCCTCCGACTCCTCACAAATCCATTCACCATTTCCGTAGTCGTCTGATTTCCACCGTCACAGACTCTCTTTACACCCGACAAAAAGGCTACTTACTTTTGTTCACAGGATTTAAAACTATTACAGTACATATTATATTCCCATTTTTTAATTTTGTCAAGACTTTTTTTACAAAAAAAGAGGAAGGTTTCCCCTCCTCTTGATATGTATTACGCTCTGGTATTCTTATTATAGATTACCTTGAAAACGATATGGAGAATTTTACTTACTACAAAAGTAACTGCAAGCACGATACCTGCATAAAGTGGGAAGTTAGCAAAGCTGTCAACCAGTCTGATTACAAGGTCAGCGCCGTCGCCTGTTGTAACATTTTCAACAAACTTAGGAACTACTATACCTATAACAAGGAACAAAAATGCTGACATAAATGTCGGAACTGAAAATGCCTTGAAAGCTCTGTAAACGCCACTGCCATTAAGCTTATAGCAAAGCACGAGAATAAGAATAAAGAAAAGAATTGTTCCACAAGTAATAGCAATAATGATATTCAAGCTAAAGCTTACTGTGAATTTATTGATATCCTTTACTACGTCCATTTCAACAACATTTTCATTGAAATTTTCTACAAAATCGTCAGCTGATTTTCTGAATTCATCAATATCAGCGTCAGAAAGTCTTTCACCTGTAATTTCTTCGATAACGTCGTTATTGTCCTTGATTACATCTGTAAGCTCGTCAGCATCAAGCTTTGGGGCTTCCCCACCGTTAAACATATAATCGGTCAAATCGGTGATTACGCCGGCGAAGTATTCTTCGCCCTGGAATTCTTCAATAAGCTTGTTGATATCCTCTTCCTTGACATCGTCGTTTGTGACTTCGCTTAAAATAGCCTCAGCAAAGGTCTGCTGTTTTCCGTCAATATCAATTTCAATTGATGTAAAATCAAGGTCGGAAACTGCTTTTTTAACAGCTCCTGAGCTTGTTGTGAATTTAAGTGTAATAAATGAGCCAAGAATAATTTCAAGGAAAAATGTTATAAACATCAGCAAAAAACAAAGGAAGGAAATAAGTCCGTGTGGCTTTTTTCTCAAAGGCCTTGTATCACTTTCGCCGAACATTTCGTTTGAATTATCACTTTCGTAAACTGTTTCAAAAACAGTTTCAGCCTTTGGTTCTTCTATTTCAGGAATTTCTGCAAAAGCCTCCTCGGGAATTGGCGCTTCAGCAATTACCGGGTCAACAACTTCCCCTTTTATAACATCTACTGCTTCTTCGTAGCTTGCACCACAGCCACGACAGAATTTTTGATTTTCAGAAATTTCATTTCCACAGAATTTGCAAATCACAAATACCCCTCCAATTATTTTTTATCATTCTCAATGAGAATTTCAAGTGCTTCGACAGCACATTTAATAGCCTTTGAAGAATCGTAGGTGATGTTATCTTCAAGGCCAGCATTTGAGCGTTCAACATTCCACAAAGCTGTAAGCACAGCCGAACATCTCACGCCTCTTGCAATTCCCACAGAAAAAATAGCAGCACATTCCATTTCACTTGTCAGGCAGCCACACTTAACATAGCTTTCCCATCTATCCCTGATATTTTTTCTGACAGGTGAATTATAAGGCTCAACCTCACCATAAAAGCTGTCCTTTGAATGAACAACACCAACGTGATACTGGTTACCGATTTTTTTATCGCAGTGTTTTTCGCAGGCCTCTGCAAGTGCCTTAACTACCGTAAAATCAGCCACAGCAGGATAATCAGGAGTAAGGTATTCAAAGGAAGTTCCCTCGCCTCTTACAGCAGCGCTTGCGATAATCAAATCGCCACCAGAAACCTTCAAATCCATTCCACCACTTGTACCCACACGG
>JAFTNX010000234.1 GCA_017451665.1 Oscillospiraceae bacterium
ACAAGAACAGACTTCTTTTTAATGATGTCAAGAAACCATACTTTGCAGTAAGGCTTGACAAAAAGCAGAAAACTGCCGACCTTATGAAAGAAGTTATAGACCTTATGAATAAAAACAGATAAAAAAACTCGGTAGAGCTGTTGGCTTTACCGAGCTTTTTGTTGTTATTAAAAATTCTGTGAAAATACAGTTTCCATAATCTTCATTGTAGCTATTGTATCCTCGTGTGGAACAAGTTCGCTTTCAAGTCTGCCTTCACGGAGACACTTACAAACTTCCTCAACCTCATACTCATAACCGTTACAAAGGTTAGGGAAATTCTTTTCTTCAACAACCTGTGCGTATTCGTCATAAAGCTTTACGCCACAGCAACAGAAAAACCAGTCGTCAAAAGTAATTCTTCCCTTTTCGCCCACGATTACGCAGTTATTGTGGTTTTCAATATCATAGCCGAAAACTGTTGTTGCAAAGCCGTCACCATAATCAAGAGTAACTGTTCCGTCAAAGTCAGCGTCAGTTCTTCCATAGAAAAGTCGGCTTGTGATTTTTTCAGGATAGTTTCCTAAAAATGCTGTAAACAGACTTATCGGATAAATTCCCAGGTCAAGCAAAGCGCTTGCACCAAGCTCCTTTTTAAAGAGTCTGTCTTCCCCGTCAAACTTAACGATATTTGAAAAATCAGCCTTAATCATCTTGATTTTGCCGATTTTTCCCTCTCTTGCCCATTCAAGTGCCTGCAAAAAATTAGGTCTGCACTTCATCCACATAGCTTCCATAAAGAAAAGTCCCTTTTCCTTAGCAAGTGAGATAAGTTCCATAAGTTCTTCTGTGTTTTCGGTAACTGCCTTTTCGCAGATAACGTTTTTTCCGTATTCAAAACACAGTTTCACATTTTCATAGTGGCAGGATGTTGGAGTAGCGATATAAATCACGTCAATATCCTTGTCCTTGCACATTTCCTCATAGCCCTGATATGAGCGTGGAATGTTGAATTCATCAGCGAATTTCATAGCACTGCTGAGGTTTCTTGATGATACTGCAAGAAGTTTAGCTCCGTCAACAAAGTTTACTGCCTCAGCAAAGCTTCTTGCAATTCTTCCTGTTGCGATAATTCCAAAATTGATAATCTGCTTGTCCATATTAAATCCTTTCTGTCAAAAGCTCACAAAAGCTGTCAATATACAAATCAGCAAGTGAACGTAACACTTCCCTGTCCTTTTTACTTCTTTCGTCATAAACAGCTACTGTCTTGTAGCCACCCATTTTTGCACCCTTTACTGCCTCAACAATGTCCTCAAAAACTACGCATTCACTCGGCAGAAGTCCCATTCTTTCGCAGGCAAGGTCATACACATCAGGAAAACCCTTTCCCCTTTTTACTTCCTTAGTCATAGCAAAAACGTCAAACAAATTCTCAGCATTATTATTTTTCAGCGCCGGAAAAATAAGCTCCGTTTCGCTTGCAGAAGCAATGGCAGTTTTAATTCCGTTTTTCTTTAAGAATCTCACAAAATCAACTGCACCATCTTTAAAATAAATGTTGTGGGTATGCTCATAAATTGCGTAGCCATACCATTCACCGATAATCTCCTCAACAGTCATATTCAGGTTAAAATGTTCCTTTGTATAATTGGCTGCCTGATTGAAATTCATAGCTGCGATTGTATCAGGATAGTCCTCTTCAAAAACAATATTATGCTTTTTAGCAAACATATCGTCGATATTTGACCACATTGTAAGGGTGTCGGCGAGAGTCCCGTCAAAGTCAAAAACTACCCCTTTAAACTTTAAAAAATCCATATTTTTCTCCCTTGATTTGTTAAAGACATTTTATCACCACAAGGGATTTTTGTCAATCATTATCGTACAATTTTCACCTATATTTCAGCTTTAAAGCAAAATCTCACTGTATTTTTTAAAGCCTTTTCCATAAATTTCGCTTGCAGACGACACCACCATAAAGGATTTATCATCAATCTCCTTTACGATTTCTGACAGCTTAGGAAAACGTGATTTTTTTATTGCGCACATAATTATTTTCTTGTTTTCGCCCGAAAATCCACCTTCTCCTGAAAGATAGCTTGCACCTACTTCAAGGTTCAAGAGAAGGCTTTTCATTATCTTTTCGCTTTTTTCTGTAAAAATAAACACAAGCTTTGCCTCATCAGCACCATACAAAATCAAGTCAAGAAGCTTTGAGCAGACTGCAAGTGCAACAAAAGCATACAAAGCGTTATTTACATTCTTAAAAACTACGCCCATAAATACGCAGATTATCCCGTCGATTATGAGAAAAATTGTTCCCGATTTCAGGTGTGGGAACGCTTTTCTCAAAAAACGCACAATAATGTCCATTCCACCTGTTGAACCACCTGCGTGAAAAATAATACCAAGTGAAAATGCGATAAGTGCACCACCTGCTATGGCACAGATTATTCTGTCGTCGCTTGGTGGGGTGAATTCTGAAAAAATATCAACCGACACCGACACGAGGAATGTCGCTACCGTTGTTCTCACAAAAAATCTTCTTCCGAAAAAGAAAAAAGCTGCTACAAGAAGTGGAAGATTTATAAGAAGAATGAGGCTTCCCGTCTGAAATCCCGTAAAATTTGAAATCATAATGGCTATTCCCATAACTCCACCAGGCGCAATTCCATAAGGGTCAAGAAAAAGACCTATTCCTATCCCCTGTGCGATTGCCCCCAGAAATATAAGAAAATAACAGAAAAACCTATTCTTTAAAAGCATAATTTTTCTCCTTTTTTCTTTTAGTTTTTGAAAATTTTCAAAAAAATATGCAGAAGATTTCTCTCCTGCATAGTATTTTTATTCTGATTTGATTTCTAAAATAAGCTCTTCAAGAATTTGTGCTGCCACGCCACAAAGCTCAGCGCAAGGACGTTTTTTATAATACTGCTCTGTTCTTGCCTCAGGAACATGGTGTGAAGTTTTTTCTTCAAGTCCTAAAAGCTCACGGCAGATATACGAGCCGTTTTCAGCTTTAAAACGGTTTGCAAATTCCTGAATATGCTTATAGTGGTCAGCCTTATCGGTAGTCGCCTTTGGGTCGTTATAGCCAAACATAGCACCAAGCACAATAAATGCGCCTGTTACCGTTCCACAAACCTCACGTAGTCTGCCCATTCCCCCACCAAAAGAGGACGCCATACTCATAAGAAGGTTGTGTTCAACGCCTATTTCTTCTTCAAAAGCACCAACCACAGCCTGGGCACAGTTATAGCCCTCTTTAAAAAGGGTTACTGCCTTTTCGTATCTTGTCATAGCCGTCACCTAAACCCATTCGTCGTCGGTTGAAGTTCTGAAAGGTGC
This sequence comes from Oscillospiraceae bacterium, assembly GCA_017451665.1. Classification (GTDB taxonomy): domain Bacteria; phylum Bacillota; class Clostridia; order Oscillospirales; family Ruminococcaceae; genus JAAZZIT01. Next base: position 3,331 of record JAFTNX010000234.1, read on the forward strand.
AAGTGGGATACCTGTTGACTTACCAAAA
>JAFTNX010000235.1 GCA_017451665.1 Oscillospiraceae bacterium
ATCAATATGTTTTTCAGGAGAAAGTAAAATCTGGTTATCGTGCTGACCGTGTATATTCACAAGAAGATTTCCAATATCACGCAAAATTGCAACATTCACAGTTCTTGAATTTATTCTTGCAATACTTCCACCGTCGCTGTTAATTTCACGGGAAAGGAGAATTTCCTTATCCTCAACTTCAATTCCATATTCATTTATAAGTTTTTCAAGTCTTTCATCAACGTCAAAAAGCGCAGATACAACTGCTTTCTTACAGCCACTGCGCACAATATCTTTAGTTACACGCTGTCCGAGAACAGAGTTAATTCCGTTTATGAGAATTGACTTACCAGCACCGGTTTCACCAGTAAAAACGTTAAGTCCTTCGCTCAACGGAATGTTAGCTTTTTCAATTACAGCGAGATTTTCGATATAAAGTTCTTTTAACATTTACTTCACCTGACTTGAAATTTCCTTCATAGCATTATAAAACACGTTAGCGTCGTGTTCAGTTTTAAAAAGCGCAAAAATTGTGTCGTCCCCTGCGATAGTGCCTACAAGGGCCTTGTAACCTGTATTGTCAAGCTTTGAACAAACAGCCTGCGCCATACCTGTGTGAGTTTTAATAACAACAGTATTCATAGCTATATCAACATTAGCACCCGACTGAATGAAAATATTCACAAAAAGGTCCTCTGGGGATTTTGATTTATCCTTTGTAGACGCAGGAATGTCGTACTTATACTGTCCGTTTGAACCAAGAGTTTTAACAAGCGAAAGCTCCTTAATATCACGGGAAACAGTCGCCTGTGTAACCTTTAATCCATATTTTTCAAGGCGTTCCTGAATAAGCTCCTGAACACCGATTTCTTCTTCGGAGATAATTTTTAAAATCAGCTTTTGTCTTTCTTTTTTCATTATACTTCCTCCAGAACTTCCTTAAAAGGTTGCATAAGCTTTCTGTTTACAGATTTAAAGAAGCTACCACCCTTGATGTCGACAATTTCTACATAATCATCGGACTTTAATATTTTTACATAATCATTATTTGAAAGCTTGTCAATTTCAACACCGTCGATATTAAGTAAAACATTTGCGTTGTTATTAGCTTTAAATCGCACTTCGATAACTGAATTATCAGAAAATATCATTGACCTTGCAAACAAGGAATGTGGACATATCTGTGTGAATTCTATACAATCCATATCAGGTTCAATGATAGGTCCACCTGCTGAAAGTGAATAAGCTGTTGAACCAGTCGGAGTTGAAAAAACAAGTCCGTCTGCCCTGAGAGAACTTATAACATTATCATTTTTTGAAACAGTAAAATCGGCAATTTTACATCCATAATTTTTAGTAAGTACAATATCATTAAGAGCAGTCACAACCTTAGTCGTTCCGTCTTCGTAGTAAACTTCAGCGTCAATCATCATACGTTTAACAAGTTCGTATTTGCCTTTACAGAAGTCATTTAGAAGCTCTATCTCGTCATGTTCAAGGGTAGCCATAAATCCAAGTCGACCACAATTAAGACCAAGAAGAGGTTTTTTGAACTTTCTTGCAAGGTCAGAGCAACGCAAAATAGTTCCGTCGCCACCAACTGCCAGAATAAAATCACAGTCAGCAATAACAGAATCGTTATAAACATATTCAATTCCCTTGATTTCGCTGAAATCACGCTGGTACATCTCATTCATAAAAACTGTTGCGTTGTTATTTATAAGAATTTCACAAGCTGTTTCAGTGTAATTTCTACAGTTTTTCTTATCAAGATTAGGAACAACGAAAAGCTTCATAAAAAGCCTCCTATTTCATAATTTCAAAGCTGTTGTTTACGAATTTTTTAACGTCAAATTTAGATAAAAATGACACTTCCGGTCTATGATTTTTAATATACGCAAGGTATTCAATATTACCGTCGCCACCTTTAATTGACGAACAAGTAATGTTTAAAATTGTTATATCTTCATTTTCAATAAAAGAAAGCACATCTCCAAACATTTCGATATGAGCAGATTTGTCCTTGACAATTCCACCCTTACCGATATTCTTCTTCCCAACCTCAAACTGTGGTTTTATAAGAATTACAGCAACGGCGTTTTCTTTGAGCAGATTTTTAATAACAGGCACAGCTTTTTTTATTGAAATAAAAGACAAATCAGCTGTAACTATATCAACTTTTTCACCAATATATTCAATTGAAAATTCTTTTACATTTACGCCTTCGATATTTATAACATCACTTCTATTTAAAAGTGATTTATCAAGCTGGTCATGTCCTACATCAACAGCATAAACTTTCCTCGCACCATTCCGGAGTAAGCAATCAGTAAAGCCACCTGTCGATGCGCCCAAATCAACGCAGATAAATCCATTTACGTCAATTTCAAAGGTATTAAGTGCTTTTTCGAGTTTTAATCCACCACGACTAACGTACCTCAGCTGTTCAACAACAACTTCCAGCAAATCATCGTCCTTTACCATTAAAGAAGGCTTATTTGCAATTTCCCCATTAACAGTAATGCCATTACTTTTGATTAACTCTTTGGCTCTTTCACGGCTTCTGACGAGGCCTTTCTCCACGAGCATAACATCAAGTCTTTGTTCCATCAGATATACTCCTTAATGGTCTTTTCAAGCTTTTCTACTGAAAATCCGAGGTAGTCATAAGCTTCAGCAATAGACATCTGCTTGACATAATCGTTAATTGCATAGCTTTTTACGTTATTAAACTCAGCTGAAATCTTCTGTGAAACTGAGCCGTTATAATAACATTCCTCAAAGAAAATTATTGTTTCGTATTTTGATATAATACTCTTAACCTCATCAGAAATCGGGAAAATATTAACCAGCTTCAGAAGGTCAACATTCTTAACATTATCAACTGCAGTCTTAACGTTATTATATAGCCTTCCATATGTCACCACAAGGCACTTGTTGTTATTATTTTCGTAGTAATAATCAGTCTTAGGTGTTGTATTCACAACCTGTGAATTTCCTCTTGGGTAGCGTACAGCAACAATGCCTTTGTCTTTATAAACTGCATTATAGAGACAATGCCTTAATTCCTCATAATCAGACGGAGAATAAATCTTAGTATTCGGAACAGATGTGAGCATAGAAACATCAAAAATACCGTTGTGAGTTTCACCGTCGTCGCCAACTATTCCTGCCCTGTCAACGCCAAAAACAGCGTGAACATTACCGATAGAAAGGTCATGAATAAGCTGGTCGTAGCATCTCTGCATAAAAGTTGAATACACTGCAAATACAGGGATTTTCCCCATAACAGCAAGACCACCACAAAATGTAGCAGCGTGTTCTTCGGCAATTCCTACGTCAAAAAAGCGTTCCGGAAATGCTTTAGCAAAGTATTGCAGACCTGTTCCGTATTTCATTGCAGCTGTTACTGCGCATATTCTGTCATCAGATTTTGCAAATTCAACGAGTTCATTTCCAAATACAGACGAAAAGCTGTCTGCACTCACCACATCAGGGTTACCAGTCTGGATTTCAAAAGAGCCGACACCGTGAAATTCGCCAGGATTTTCTTCAGCAGGCGCATATCCCTTACCCTTTACAGTATTTACTGCAACAACAACAGGTCTTCTTTTTGATTTAGCAGCCCTGAAACCATCTTCAAGGTCTTTGAGGTCGTGACCGTCAATAGGACCTACAAAATCAAATCCTAATTCTTCAAAAATAGTTGTGCTGAGAACAAAATTCTTAAAAGCATTTTTAGAGCTTCTCAGAGTATTTTTAATAGGTTCACCAATTACAGGCACTTTATTAAGCGTTCTCTCAACAGCACCCTTTGTTTTGATATAGGTGTCCTTATATCTCATTGTAGAAAGGTACTTCGCCATACCACCTACATTTTTTGAAATACTCATTTCGTTGATGTTGAGAACTACAATAAGATTAACGTCAGATTTACCTGCATTGTTAAGTCCTTCATATGCCATACCACCGGTAAATGCACCATCACCAACAACAGCTACTGCAAAATTATCGCTGCCATTAATCTTCATAGCGCTTGCAATTCCAAATGCTGACGAAACCGAAGTAGAGCTATGACCTGTAATTACAGGGTCATGAACAGACTCGCAAGGCTTACAAAAGCCAGAAACTCCGTCTTTTTTACGTAGCGTTTTAAATTCGTTATATCTGCCTGTTAAAATTTTATGGGTATACGCCTGATGTCCTACGTCAAAAATTATCTTATCCTCAGGCGACTTAAATACTCTGTGCAAAGCAAGTGTAAGCTCAACCGTTCCAAGATTAGAAGACAAATGCCCACCATTATTTGAAACAGTTTCAATGAGCATTTCTCTTACATTTTCGCAAAGTTTTTCACACTGAGAATAGTTTAATTTCTTTAAATCATAAGGCAGATTTAATTTATCAAAAGAAATATCGGAAATCAGATTTCCGTTTCTGTTATTCTTTTTCATATAAAAACCTCAATTTAGTTTTTTCTTACAAGTAAGTATTCTGTTACGTCTTTTAAGAAATCATTATTATCAAAATTTTCTACAACTTTTAATGCTTCATCAGTAAGAACTTTTGAAATTTTCTTTGACTCTTCAAGTCCGAGAATAGAAACATAAGTGGATTTTTCGCTTTCTTTATCTGAACCAATAGGTTTTCCCAATTCTTCAAAGCTACCCTCGACATCAAGAATATCGTCAACTATCTGAAAAGATCTGCCTACATTTTCAGCATACCTTTCAGCATAATGAATAAGGTCCTCTCTATCAGCAATCAAACAACCCATAACACAGGACGCCTTAATTAAAGCGCCTGTCTTAAGGCTTTGAAGTAAATTCAATTCATCAAGTGAAATTTTGCGATTTTCAGCCTCAATATCAATAACCTGACCACCAATCATTCCGTTAACGCCGATTGCAGATGACAAAACATTTACAAGTTTAACAGCAGTTTCAAATGAAATAGTACCGTCAAGTGCCTTGTTCGTAATGATTTCAAAAGGTAAAGTATTTAAAGCATCACCTGCTAAAAGTGCGATTGATTCAGGATAAACTTTATGACAGGAAGGTCTGCCTCTTCTGAAATCGTCGTTATCCATACAAGGGAGGTCGTCGTGAATAAGTGAAAAAGTGTGCACAAGCTCAATACAGCAAGCAATTTCAACATACTTTTTATAATCCCCACCACAAATTCTGCAAAATTCCAGAACAAGCATAGGTCTTAATCTTTTTCCACCAGCAGAAAGTGAGTATTCCATAGCCTCACAAACAGCCTTTTGTAACTGTGGCTTGTCAGCTGTAATGCTCAAAAGACATTCGTTAATTTCGTTCTGATAATTATTAAAAATAACCTGATTATTAGCTTTCATACACTACTCCAGAATTACTTCACATCTGTTGAAGTTATTTTTGCCTTGGCATCTTCAAGTTCC
>JAFTNX010000236.1 GCA_017451665.1 Oscillospiraceae bacterium
GTTTGCGTTTGACTCAACTGATTTCTGAGATTTCTCATATTCAGCGTTAACTTCATCAAGCATAAGCTGTTTAACAGAAATATCCTGCTCGATTCTTTTGAGGTTTTCCTCTTTCGCAAGCATTTCACCGTCAATATTAGCAAACTTTTCCTTAATCTGATTGTCGACGCTTTCAAGAGCTTCCTGACGGTACTGTTCAAGCAGAGAATTTTTCTTTTCAACAGCTTCGTCATATTCTTTTTGAGAAACACTGATTTTTGCTTTGTATTCTGCTTCAGCAAGGGCTATTTTGTTTTGAATTTCTAAAAGTGAATCCTGGCCATTCTTTTTGTTTTCTCTGTCTATACGGATATTTCTCATATATAGGATAACTCCCACAACTGCAGGAACAATAAACATCCACAAAGCAAAAAGCAGACATATAATTATTACAGGGCATTTCTTTTTAGTATTCATATAAAACTCCTACCCAGCTCTGTGATAAAAGCCGTACAGCTCGCAGGCCTTAATCATAAAGCTTTCTGTCACATTAAATTTTTCAGCAAGAATCCACAATTCTGTGGTGCCTTTGTCCATCATCTTCATCAGCTCGTCCACTGGGACGAGTTTTTTTATTGCCCATTTGTCGGCACGGTATTCGTGTTTACTACGCACGTCCAAATGGTTATTTATATTATAAAAACTGTGTGTGGCACAGTGCCCTATTTCGTGGCACAACGCCACTATGACCTCTCTTTCAGTTTTCATTTTTTTAAGGTCAAGAGCAATCGCATATCTTCCGTCTATGTAAACTGCAAGAGAGTTTGTATTTCTGTCAAGCACAAAGTTGTCAACTCGTATACCGTATTCTTCGGCAATTTCATAAAGTTTAGTAAGAGTCAATAACTTTTCCCCCTTTTATTCCTGGGATTTCAGGAATTTAACGTAGTTAAGAACAGACTGTTTCTGCTCTTCTGTAAGTGTTTTGGTCTCGCTCTGGAGTGCAAAGTCTACACCAGAAAGTTCTTCGTCAACAATTTCTTCCGTTCCTCTCAGTAAATAGTCAGTAGAAACCTCGAAATATTCTCCTAATTTTAAAAGAGTTTCAAAATCAGGCTCTCTTTTTCCAAGTTCATATAAACTGTAAGCTTGTTTTGTTATATTCAAATAATCTGCAACCTTCTGCTGTGAAACGCCTTTTTCGAGACGTAATTTTTTTAATGCGTCGTTATACATCATCATCACCTCTTTAATGAAATTATATCAACTATTTGTTGACTTGTCAATGACGACAACAAAAAGTTGTCTAAATTTTGTGCAAATGGCTGAAATTAAATAAATTGTCATCAAACTGTTGACAAACAACGGGGCGTATGCTATTATTATGACAACGATTAGTTGATAAGGAGGTGAGCCGAATTGAGAGAATGGCTTAAAAATCTTCGTGAGGAAAAGGAGTTTACTCAACAGTTTGTTGCCGATAAGCTTGGTATTAGTAAGCAGTATTATCAGATGATTGAAGCTCACGAGCGTCAGAAAAAAATGGATATTACACTCGCTACAAAAATTTCTGTGTTATTTGATGTACCGCTTGCGACAATTACCAAATTCGAAGCTGAACTGACCGAGAAGATTGCTGAAAGCGAAAAAAGAATTTGTTCGTAAAATATGATAACACACTATAAGTCCAAAAGTACGGACAGGAAGGAGCTGCGAAATGTCAATAAACGAGTTTTTAAAAACGGACCAGGACAAGCTTGAAACACTTGTCGCTAACTACCCACAGAATATTCCCGTTCCTGTTGCTGCCGATTTTCTCGGTTGTACGCAAGAAAGTCTGCGTCAGACTTTGTGCGACGGCAAAGATATAGGTATGGCGTGGCGACAGACGGGGAAATGCAACAGAGCATTTTTTATACCGACGGCAAAATTTGTACGTTGGTATATGAATACAACATTCATTTGAAAGGAGCCTGACAATGAAAAACCTTTTAAACTTCACAGTAACCCTCATATTTCTCCTGGCAATGTCTTGGGGATTTGCAGAGGTTATAAGTACCGGTAGGATTACCGGAGGGACAGTGTTCCCGATAGGAATGCTATTCCTGTACTGGCTTGTGGGAATATCCACAGAGAAGCCAAAGAAGAAAACAACAAGAATACCTGCACCACATCAGACAGTACGTCTTGAAATGCGTGGGCAGGGGTGGAAAGAGGTGCAACGTTGATAAGCTACGAAGAACGCACCAAAGATTATGCAGATAAAATTTCAGCATTTAAAGTAAAACAGAAACTTCCTTACGAATTCAAGAAAAGATATGCAGCAGTAAGAGTGAGAGAGTTCATATCCGAATGCGACAAAAGAGGACTTAATTATCACGTTTCAGTAGGAGGTCTTGACAGTATTACGCTTTACTTATTCATAAAGTCTTTAGGGTACTCTGATGTTGTTGGCGTTTCTGTTTCTTCACTTGAAGACAAGAGCATTCAACAAATTCATAAAGAAATCGGAATAACTTCTATAAAACCTTACAAGAACAAAGCTGACATTATCAGAGAATTTGGTTTTCCTGTTCTTTCAAAAGAAATTGCTGCTAAAATTGAGCTACTTGCAAATCCTTCTGAAAAAAACAAAACCGTAAGACACGCTATCGTAACGGGTGAAACGGGGGAGTTTGGTGGTTTTAGAAAAAACACCAGAATGAAACTTGCACAAAAGTGGCTTGATTTATTCGGTGGTTATGAGAATGAAAACGAAAATGTCAATTATCAAATCCCTAATTTCAAGGTTTCGTCAAAATGCTGTTATTATCTTAAAGAAAAGCCTGCTGATGACTGGGCAAAAGAGCACAACAGCGTTCCATTCCTCGGTCTTATGGCTTCGGAAGGTGGAAGACGTGAAAAATCGTTGATGATAAACGGATGCAATTACTTTGGAAAATCCACAATCCGTTCTGCGCCTTTTGCTATTTTTACAAGACAGGATTTATTAAGGCTTGCTCTTGAGCTGGAAGTTCCTTTGCCTGAAATATATGGCAAAATTTATACCGACGAAAACGGGTTGTTACAGACCTCTGGGGCACAAAGAACGGGCTGTTCAATGTGTGGCTTTGGAATTCACCTTGAGAAAAGACCTCATAGATTTGATATGCTCAGGCAGAGAAATTTCAAAGAGTGGGACTTTTGGATGAATCATTGTTGCAAGGATGAAGACGGTACAGAATATGGTTGGGGACGAGTTCTCGACTATATAGGTATAGGTTGGCGTGACGAAGTGATTGATGTGAATGCCAATCAAATAACTTTTTATGATTAGGAGGACTAAAATGAAAAAAGAAAAAGAAAAAGAGCCTGCTCCTGCCAAAGCAGAAACAAGCTCAAACGTTGAAAAAAATATTTCTACCAATAATTATAAACCTTCCGAGGAGGTTTGTCAAGCGCTCACCATTATCGACGAGGCTCTCAATGCTATTATAGGTATTTATGCTGACTACCTTGAAGAATCCGAACAGAAAGTGTTCGCTCTGGGCGAGAGCTGTGGAAAGCTTTCCTGCATCAAAAAGAGATTGGGGGAATTGAGATGAAAATAATTGAAGGACCTAACTCCTTTACAGCAATCACTTGTGATATGCTACCTTATGATAAACTTCACGCAAGAGCAGCGGTTGCTCACTATTTCAATAAAAAGTTCATAGAGGTGTTTGATGAAGTTCACCTTGAAGATGTAGCAAGTTTAATTGTAGCACTTGAAGGTTTTTTAGTCGGCTATAAAAGTGTGATTGAACAACACCCTGAGGAAAAGCAAGCCTATATAGAGCTTAGCAACAAAATGACTACAA
>JAFTNX010000237.1 GCA_017451665.1 Oscillospiraceae bacterium
AGCTTACGTTTATCGGCCACATACTCAAGTACCGCTCTTGCTATACTCATTCCATCGAATGTAGAAGTACCTCTTCCGACTTCATCAAGAATTACAAGGCTGTTTTTGGTAGCGTGTTTAAGAATGTCAGCAACCTCTGCCATTTCAACCATAAAAGTTGACTGACCTGCAGTAAGGTCGTCAGAAGCCCCTACTCTTGTGAAAATCTGGTCAACAACAGAAATTTTAGCATAATCAGCAGGTACAAAACAACCAATCTGCGCCATAAGTGTTATAAGTGCAACCTGTCGCATATAGGTTGATTTACCAGACATATTAGGACCTGTAATTACAGCAAGTCTGTTAGCTGTAAGGTCAAGATATGTATCGTTAGGAACAAACATTTCATCCTTTTGCATAAGCTCAACAACAGGATGTCTGCCGTTTTTGATGTTGATAATGCCGTCAATTGCGATTTCAGGCTTTGAATATCCGTTATTCATTGATGCTTTTGCAAAAGAACAAAGCACATCAACAGTAGCAACGGCAGTTGCAGTTTCCTGAACAAGCTTTAACTGTGTAGCAAGAAAATCTCTGATTTCCACAAAGATTTCCTGTTCAAGGCTTATAACCTTATCTGACGCACCCAGAATGGTGTTTTCAGCAACTTTAAGTTCGTCAGAAATAAATCTTTCGCAGTTAGCAAGTGTCTGTTTTCTTATAAATCTGTCAGGAACAAGTGAAAGCTGTGATTTTGTAACTTCGATATAATATCCAAAAACCTTGTTATATCCGATTTTAAGATTTTTAATACCAGTAAGTTCCTTTTCCTTAGCCTCAATCTGTTCGATAATTCCCTTTCCACCTGATATGATGTTTCTCAGTTCGTCAAGGTGTTCGTTAAAACCATCTTTAATAACGCCTCCGTCTTTAACATTTGCAGGAGGTTCATCAACGATAGCGTTTTCTACAAGGTTAGAAACAGCCTCAAGAGTTGAAATACTGTCGTTAAGACTTGTAATCAGCTTTGAATTAAAGCCAGAAAGAATAGCCTTGATTGACGGCAACACAAGTGCTGTTACAGAAAGAGCCTTTAAATCTCTTGGTGTAGCAGTTTTATACATAACTCTTGTCATAAGTCTTTCAAGGTCATAAACACCTGAAAGTGCGTCAATAAGCTCTTCGAGTTCAACTGGAGATTTAATAAGCTGTTCAACAGCATCAAGTCTGTCAATAATTTTTGCAGGCTTTATAAGTGGCTGTTCAATATAGGTTTTGAGCATACGCTTACCCATAGAGGTTTTTGTATGGTCAAGCACCCACAAAAGCGAGCCTTTCTTTTCCTTGTTTCTGAGGGTTTCACAAAGTTCAAGATTTCTTCTTGCAGTAAAACCAATAGTCATAATCGGTTCGCTGTCGTGAATAACAATCTTTGAAAATCTTCCGATTAAAGCCTTCTGTGTTTCGCTGATATAGTGGAAAAGTCCTGTAACAGCAAAAGCCGCAAGGCTGTTTTCGTTAATGTTAAGCTGTGAAAAATCCTCAACAGAAAACTGCTTCATAACGCTTTCTCTATGTATTTCAGGTGAAAAATCGTCGTTGTCAAGAAGCTGTACAGTAGCTTTGAGCTTATCCTTTACAAAGCCGTTAAGCTCCTTATTTCCAAGAAAAGCGTCATTAAAGAGAATTTCAACAGGCGAAAATCTTGATAATTCATTTATAGCACTGTTTGCCATATCCTTGCCTGAAATATTAAACAGATGAACTTCACCTGTTGAAATATCAGCAAAACAAACAGCACATTCCTTACCCTTACCGTAGTAAGAGCAGATATAGTTATTAGAAGTTTCGTCAAGAAGTGAGCTTTCAATAAGTGTACCCGGAGTTACAACTCTGATAACCTCACGAGGTACAATACCCTTGCAGGTAGAAGGGTCTGCTGTCTGTTCACAAATAGCAACCATATAGCCTTTTTCGATAAGTTTTTTAAGATACAAATCGCAGGCGTGGTATGGAACACCACACATAGGAGCTCTTTCTGAAAGACCACAGTCCTTTCCTGTAAGTGTAATTTCAAGTTCACGGGATACAGTGATTGCGTCATCAAAAAACATTTCATAAAAGTCACCAAGTCTGAAAAACAGAATGTGCTTTTTATATTTATTTTTGATTTCGACATACTGTCGCATAGCCGGACTAAGGTCAGCAATATTTACATCACAAAGTCTCATTTTGCAATCACTTCCCCTTTAAAAGTTTATAATTAGTGGCATCCTCCACAAGTTGAGCAGCTACCTGAGCAGCTGTGTGGCTGTTCTTCCGGGCAAGTCATTGGGTCTTCGCCGTTTGCAGCCATAGTAATGATGAAGTTTACAGAATCAAGGAGCTTGTCCATAGCTTCTCTTGCCTTGTTGTATTCAATCATTGAAGGTCTTGTCATGATTTCACCGTAGATGTTCTTAATCTGACCATCAAGTGACTTCATAGCCTCAGCGTCCTTTTCATCCTTTGACATTTCCATGTTAAGCTGTCTTCTGAGGTCGTTAAACTGTGCAATCTTTTCCTGAAGTTCAGCGTCATTGTCGTTGTTCTCCTTTGCAACAGTAAATGTCTTGAATCTTTCGTCAGCCTGAAGTGCAACGCCAAGCTGTCTTGCCAATTCGATTACGTTCATAGTAATATTCTCCTTTAAAATAAATTTATATTATTCAGCAATTTCACCGTGCAGAGCCCAGTTCATCGCTTTCATAATTTTAACATTAACAAATTTTCCGATAAGGCTTTCGTCGCCCTCAAATTCAACAATAATGCCTTCGTCAGTTTTTCCGTTTAAAAGCTTTTCGATTGTTGAACTTTTTCCGTCAACCAGAACTTCCTTTATCTGTCCTACGAATTTATTATTGATTTCCATAGCTGTTTCACGCTGTTCAAGAAGAAGTTCCCTTAACCATAAGCCTTTCTGCTTATCAGAAATACCATCTTCCATTTCAGCAGCTTTAGTGCCTTTTCGCTTTGAATACACAAAAGAAAAGATATTGTAATATCCTACTTCTTTTATAACCTTTTTGGTATCACAGAATTCCTCATAGCTCTCACCTGGAAAACCAACAATTATGTCAGTTGAAATACAAAAATCAGGTGATTTACTTCTTGCGTATTCAACAATCTTCATATAATCAGAAACAGAATACTTTCTGTTCATAAGCTTCAAAATTCTGTCGTTTCCAGCCTGCAAAGGCAAATGAAGCTGTTTACAGATATGTTTGCTGTTGATTATAGTGTCGATAAGCTCATTTGTAGCATCCTTAGGATGTGGACTCATAAATCTTATTCTGAAATGTCCGTCTATCTTGTCAACTTCTCTTAAAAGTTCAGGGAAACCGTACTCATAGGAATTGACATTCTGTCCTAAAAGAGTTATTTCCTTGTAGCCTTCATTAACAAGTGCCTTTACTTCATTTACAACAGCCTCAATACTTCTGCTTCTTTCCCTGCCTCTCACATAAGGAACAATACAGTATGTGCAGAAATTATTGCATCCATAAAGAATAGGCACGGTAGCTTTAACCTTGTCGATTCTGAGCTGTTTTAATTCTTCACAGATAATACCTGTGTTTTCTTCAATATTGAATACCTTTGTGTGCTTGCTATAAATCTCTTCGAGCATCACAAACAAGTCATTATAAGCAAAAGTTCCAAAAACAAGGTCAACCTGCTTATAAGTATTTTTTATCTTTTCACACACAGATTTCTGCTGTGCCATACAGCCACAGATACCAATAACAACATCAGGTTTTTGTTCTTTTAAATGTTTTAAATTTCCAACAGCACCAAACACTCTGTCCTCGGCATTTTCTCTTACTGCACAGGTGTTATAAATAATCAAATCAGCTTCATCAGTATCATTTGTAAACCCAAATCCAACAGTAGAAAGCATCATCATTATTTTTTCGCCGTCAGATACATTCTGCTGGCAACCGAATGAGTGAAGAAAACACAAAGGCTGTCTTTCGCCAAAGCGTTCTGAAACTGTTTCACCAAGTTTAATTCGTGAATTTTCAAGCTCTTTGTTTTCATAAGAAAATGTGTTTTTCAAAGCAAATCTCCTTTTAAAACCAATTAAAATTATTATACCACAAATTGCAACTGATTTCAACACCTTTTACAATCTTTTTGCTAAAACATTGTGCGTTATTTTTAATAATTATCATTGAAAAGTATTATCAAATGTGTTATAATAAATATCTACACTTTTAATAGGGGACTGTAATATGACATATAAAATTGATATAAAGAACTGGGGGCGTGTTTTTACTGTTCCCTGCTCGGTAGTTGATAATTTTCTTAAAGACGCTGACGGCGATTATTTAAAGGTTTTGCTTTGCATTATTTCTTTTGGAAATGGTAAAATCGAAAGCGAAAAAATCTGTTCACTTTGTGGTGTTGATGAAACTACTGTAAAAAAAGCTATTAGCTACTGGAATAACAGTGGTGTTATTTCAAGTGAATGTGAAAACAACGATGATTTTGTAGGATTTACACCTGTATTTGAAAACAAAACTATTGATAACAAGGTAATTGAACAGTTTAATGCAGAAAATAAAAGGTCTGAAACAACAAACTTCACACCTGCTTATATTTCAGAAGCTATCAATTCAAGCGCTGACCTCAGAGCATTTTTTGATGAGGTACAGAACATTCTCGGCAGAAATCTTAAATACAGCGACCAGTGTGCATATATGTATATCTATGAGGAATACGGTTACTCCCCTGCCTCAATTCTTCTTATGGTTGATTACTGTAATAATCAGGGAAAAGCTTCACCGAACTATATTAAAACAGTTGCAAAAGACTGGTTTTCAAAGGATATAATCAGTTATGATGACGTTGAGAAATACATAATTGAGCTTAATGAATATCACAGTTATGAAAGTATTATAAAACGCCAGCTTGAAATTAACAAAAAGCTCTCTTCAAAACAGGCTGAATTTGTAAACAGCTGGTCAAAAAGCAACGTTTCACCTGAACTTGTTGAGCTTGCTTATAATATTACCGTTGATGCCAATGTAGAAAAAGGCATTTTCAATTATATGAACGCTATTATCACAAAATGGGTTGATAATAGTATTAAAACTGTTGAACAAGCTAAAAATTTCCGTATTGTAAATAAAAAGAATGATAATAAAAAAACTCATTCTTATGACATTGAATTAATGGATGATTTGGCTTTAAATTATTTAGTGAATTTAGAAAATGGGGTGAAATAATTGAGATATTCAATTGAAGTAATTGATAAAGCGAGAGATGAAATTCAGCGCAG
>JAFTNX010000023.1 GCA_017451665.1 Oscillospiraceae bacterium
ACGTAAAATCCCATATAGGGTTTGAACCCTATATGGGATTTTAAATTGAAAGTTTTAGGAAAAGAGTTTGAGAAATAACCCTTTTTCAAAAGGGTTTTTCTCAATAAGTCCGTGTAATACTTCTTTATGACCACTCACTTTGAGGAAAGGCTTTTTTGTGTTGAAAAAATACGCAGAATGTGGTATGATAAATATATAATTTCAGGAGAGGAGAATGAATATGAAAAAGGCTGTAAGATACATCATCAGTATGCTTATGATATTTACGCTTTTTATTGTGGCGTCAATAAGCTCTGAATATGATACAGCAATTACCATTTCATTCTTTTTGCTTGTGACAACATTCACCCTCCAGAGTATCAGCGACTTTTATAATATTCCCCTGACGGTTTTACAGCTTATTGCTTCAGTTATCTTTGGGATTTTTTCAAAAAATCCTCTTTGCTATCTGCTTTTGTGTCAGGTGGAATTGCCAAAATTTAGAATATCGAGAATTTTAATGCCTGCTGTGTGTTACTTTGTGACAGCTATGATAAATGGAAATACCCTTTATAATACCCTTTTGTATACAGTTTTGCTTGTGGTGATTTCAGCTGTGATTTTTGCAGTAGAAGTGTTCTTCACAAAATATATCGAAACCCGTGACAAGCTTAAACACTCTGTAAGTATCTGTACATTGGGGGAACTTAACGAAAAGAAACTCAACAAAGAACTGAGAATAAAAAACTACCTTTCTGACAGAAACGCACGCCTTGAAGAAAGAGAAAATATCAGCCGTAGTATCCATAACAGCGTGGGACATTCAATTACTGCTGCAATAATGACACTTGACGCTGCTGATATGCTTTTTGACAGCTCACCTGACAAAGCAAGAGAAAAAGTAGGTACTGTAAACGAGCGAATAAGAGATAGCCTTGCTTCAATCCGTCGTGCTGTGCGTGTCCTTGACAACGAGGATAAGCCTGTGCCGATAAGCGACCTTTGTGATAGCCTTGAGGTTATTTGCAAAAGCTTTACTATGGATACAAAAATTGTTGTGAGGACAAACCTTTCAGGTTGCTCACAGGATAAGCTTATTCCGTCAGTTCACGCCGAATTTTTCTGTTCAGCTACAAGCGAGCTTCTTTCAAATGGCGTAAGACACGGAAACGCCGACACATTTCTGGTTTCACTCACGTCAGACAGCAGACATCTTATGCTTACTGTTACTGACAATGGAAAAAGCGATTTTTCAGAAAAAAATAGCAAAAGCAGAATTCATAACGGCTTTGGCCTTAAAAAACTCATTTCATACTGCGAAAAAAACGGTGGTAAAGCTGAATTTTCAAATCCTGCAGGATTTAAAAGCGTTATAACCCTGCCGATAATTGAGGAGGAAAACTGATGGAAAATCATAAGGTTCTGCTTGTTGACGACGAGCCACTTCTTCTTGAAAGCTTAGAAATAATTCTTACCTTTGGTGGAATGGAAATCGTGGGGACTGCCCACAACGGAAACGAGGCACTTTCTGTGCTTGAAAATACTACCTGCGATATTGCACTTGTTGATATAAATATGCCGGAAATGGGTGGAATTGAGCTAATTTCACATCTGAAAAAGGACTACCCTTCAGTTAAAATCCTTGTGCTCACTACCTTTTATGATGACGAAACCATCACTAAGGCTATATCAGGTGGCGCTGACGGATATCTTCTTAAAGATAGCGGAAAAGACGCAATTCTTGGTGCTGTTTCACAGATTATGAGTGGCAGGAATGTTATCGACGCTAAGGTTATGCAACGCCTTGCAGCACTTATGTCGGGACAAAAAAGCGAGCCTGATATTTTAAAGGAAATGACTGCAAGAGAAAAGGAAATTGCAACACTTTTAGCCCAGGGACTTTCAAATAAACAGATTGCAGAGAAACTTTATATTTCGGAAGGCACAGTAAAAAACTACATAAGCGTGATTTACGATAAGACAGGTATTCACGACAGAGCAAAACTCATTGTAGCTATAAATTCTTAAAATATGACTACAGTCATACCCAAAAATGTGACTGTGGTCACTTTTTTTGTTACTTTTAATGTGATAAAATAAATTTATGGAAATATAAAAATAGGAGAGATTTTAAAATGTCACAAAAGCTGTACGCAAGGACATATCTTAAAAACAACAAAAAACGTGTTGCGACACTTATAATAAGCCTTACACTTTGTGTCGCACTCAACTACCTCACATCTTTTCTGCTGGGAGTTTCAGTAGAAACCGTCAGACCGCTTTGTACCGAAGTACCAAAGGTTATGCAGTTTATTTCTTATAATGATGCAGAGAAGTTGATTGGTGAAGATGTGGAGTATGAAACCTACGAAGAAGGCGTTAATCTTTATAACGCAGAACTTGAAAAGCTGGGCAAAAAAATCGAAACAGAATGCGAAAAGGTGGATAAAGTATTCACAGCAATGCAAATCGACGGAGAAATAAGAGCACTTTTTGCTACATGGTATTTTGAGGGCGCACTTCTTGAGGCTGAGGATATTCAGGAATACTTGGACTTCTATGACGCAAAGCTTATTGAGGGTAAAATGCCACAGGGCGACGGCGAAGTTTTAATTGACAGTATGACAATGAAAAACAGTGGCTATAAAATAGGCGACGAAGTGAATTATTACACGCTTTATAAAATTGTAGGGGTTGTGGAAAGCGACTATAACCTTATTTGTGGAACACCTCACAAGGAACATTTTACTCAAAAAAATCTCTTTATTTTTTCAGATGGTATCACAGACCTTAAAAGCGAGCTTGAACCGATAGGCGTCGAGCTTGACGAAAGCTATGTTTACTGGACAGACTACAAAACCCAGAATGCCGATTTGCAGGAAGATATGATTAAAGCAATCGACAGCTCAACACAGATTGTTTATATCGGAATTGTAGTGCTTATGTGTATTGCTTTAAGCGTAATTTACATAACATTTCTCCGTGACCGTCACAGCGAATGGTGTCTGTATGCTTCAATAGGCTATTCGAGAAAATCAATTTATCTGTCAATTATGAGAGAGCTTTTGTTTACATTTGTTTTGTCATTTGTAATAGGTATAGGAATTACTGCGCTGTCGGTGGTGCTTATAGACCTGCTTTATATTACACCTAACGGACTCAACTGTAAATATCTGAATTTAGACGCAATAAAAGACGTAATTCTTGATTTTCTTATATTCTTTGCAATACTACAAATTCCTGTACGCTATGCACTTTACAGAATTAAAACAATTGACGCATTGGGCGACGACCTTTATTGATAGGAGAGAAAAATACTTATGTTTGAAATTAAAGATATTACAATGATTTATGATATGGATAAAGCTGAAAAGGTTTATGCGTTAAAGGGCTTCGACCTTACACTTCCTGATAAGGGACTTATCGGAATTATCGGACCGTCAGGCTCAGGAAAATCCACTCTTATGTACTGCCTTTCAACACTTAAAAAGCCAACAAGCGGAACTATCCACTATAACGATAAGGAAATCACAAATCTTCGTGACTCTGAACGTGAAACCTTAAGACGTGACGAATTCGGATTTGTATTTCAGAGACACTTCCTTGTGCCTTATATGTCAGCACTTGATAACGTGACTGTTGCAGCTGCTAAAAATGGCCCACAGACAGTTGAAAAAGCAAAGGATATTCTCACTTCTCTGGGACTTGGAAATACAGAAATTTCAAAAAGACCATCAAAGCTTTCAGGTGGACAAAGACAGCGTGCAGCTATTGCAAGAGCTATGATTAACAGCCCTAAGGTTTTGTTTGCAGACGAGCCTACTGCTGCACTTGACCACGACAACGCTTTTCTCGTTATGGAAATCTTAAAGAAATATTCCAGCGAAAATTTAGTTGTTGTAATCACACACGACCGTTCAATTTTAAAAGACGCCGACAGCGTAATCGAAATGTGGGACGGTGATATAAGCGCTGTCAAGGAGGCAAAGGATATATGAACCCTTTCTCACCACTTTATTATGTAAAACAAAATAAGTCACGCTGTATTCTTCTTATGGTTATGCTTCTTTTGAGCGCAGTAATCTATGTGGGAGGACTTTACGTTACAAGCCCCCCTGCTACCTTTGATAATCTGTGTGAAATAAACGAACATTGTATTTATATGTATGACTTGTCGGTTACTAAAAATCAGGAAAGCCGTATGGACGAATTTTTAGCTGAAATTGAGGCTGACCCTGACCTTGATTATGTTTTTGCAGGCCCGACAAAGGCTCACTTTAACTGGGATACAGTAATGGCAGGAATTACCTGTGGAACAAATCAGATTACATTCGGTTCAGTTGAGGATTTCAAAAAGCACTGCGAATACCTTGATATAGAAGTCGACTTCAGTAAAATCAAAACCGGAAGCCTTATTTTAACTGAAATGCTTGCTAAAAATACAGGGCTTTCTCTTGGGGATAAGGTTGACAGCAGTTTAAACGGCGACAAACTTATCGAAGTTACAGATGAAGAAAGTAGCTTTACACTTGATTATATCATTGACGTTACAGGCTATGGCGCATATATGATTACTGACGAATCCTCTGAAATAGCTGTGTATGTTTATGGAAAAAACACCACAGGCGAGGCTTTGAGAAATAAAGTAATTTCAATCGGTCAGAAATACGGCGTGTATATGGGTACTATTACTAAGGAAGAAATTGATTCAGAGTTTTCTTCATTCTACTTTATTTACGGATTTATCGTAATTCTTATTTCAGTAATTATTGCAATCACTATCAATACTGCTTTTTCCGGAATGTATCAGAAGCGTAATTTTGAAATTGCAGTATACAGAGGAATTGGTATTCCAAAGAAAAAAATCTTCAGAAAGCTTGTTTCAGAACTTTTGCTTATCGATGGAATAGCACTTTTCTGTGGCACAATAATAACAGCACTTTTCCTTTATCTCTTTAATAATATTGTGCTTTATCCTGACGGACTTTATCTTGAATACTTCCACCCGCTGGCAATAAGCGGCGTTGTTATCTGTAACCTTTTAAGCCTTTTGCCACTTATTCTTTTCAGAATATGCCAGATTAAAAAAGCAGACATCTGTGAATATTAAAAACAACACCGTTTTGCAAAATAAAGCAAAACGGTGTTTTGATTTCAGTTTATCCCAACAGAACATCTGTTACAAGCATCACACAAAAGCCTATAAGCAAAGCGTAGGTTGCCCCTCTTTCACAGCCGTGTGAATGTGTTTCAGGAATCATTTCATCGCTTATTACATAAAGCATTGTTCCACCTGCAAAGGCAAGTGCAAAAGGTAAAATAAATGAAGCCACACTTACTGCAAGATACCCTATAAGCGTTCCCACAACCTCAACAAGCCCCGTTATCATTGCACAGACAAAAGTCTTCTTTGCAGATACACCTGCCGAAAGCATAGGCCCAATAATTACCATTCCCTCAGGTATGTTCTGTAACGCAATTCCTCCTGCTATCATAAGCGCCTGTGAAACATTCTCATACCCAAATCCTAAACCTGCCGCAATACCCTCAGGCAGATTATGTATTCCGATAGCTATTACAAAAAGTAAAATCTTG
>JAFTNX010000238.1 GCA_017451665.1 Oscillospiraceae bacterium
TGAGAAAGAATTTTCCAAGAAAATTATTTCTCGTATTTTGGCTCGCAGGTGAGGTTTACACCAAGACGCTTGAAAATTCTTTCGTCAACTGGTGAGAGAATAACTGTTGAATGAACTTCGCAACCTCTCAGCTTAGAAATCTGTTCCATAGCCTTCTTGGCATCACTACTTGTGGTAGCACAGATTGACAACGCAAGAAGAGTTTCATCAGTGTGAAGTCGTGGGTTCTGATTTCCAAGATGTTCTACCTTTAAATTCTGGATAGGCTCAATAACAGCAGGGCTCATAAGCAGTGACTTGTCGTCAATTCCACCGAAGTGCTTGAGTGCATTAAGAACAAGTGCTGACGCAGCGCCAAGAAGATTTGAAGTTTTTCCTGTAATGATTGTGCCGTCAGGAAGCTCCATTGCAGCAGCAGGTGCGCCTACATCCTTTTCCTTTTCAAGAGCAGGTGCAACAACCTTTCTGTCTTGTGTGGTAACTCCAGCCTGATTCATAAGAAGCTCAAGCTTGAAAATTTCTTCTTCGGAAACAGTACCCATTTTCTGGCCACAAAGTGCTGTGTAATATCTTCTTATAATTTCCTGACGTGAAGCCTCGCACACAACGTCCTCGTCAACAATGCAGTTTCCTGCCATATTAACGCCCATATCGGTAGGGGACTTGTACGGTGAATTTCCACTTATACGTTCAAACATAGCGTTTAAAACAGGGAAAATCTCAACGTCACGGTTGTAGTTTACAGTTGTCACGCCATACGCCTCAAGGTGGAACGGGTCAATCATATTCACGTCGTTAAGGTCGCTTGTAGCAGCCTCGTAAGCGATATTTACAGGGTGACGGAGTGGGATATTCCAGATTGGGAATGTTTCAAATTTTGCATAACCTGCGTCGATATTTCTCTTATGCTCGTGGTAGAGCTGTGAAAGGCAGGTAGCCATTTTTCCACTTCCAGGGCCTGGTGCAGTAATAACAACAAGCTTTCGTGAAGTCTCGATATAGTCGTTTTTGCCAAAGCCATCGTCGCTCATAATGAGTGCAGGGTTTGACGGATAGCCGTTGATATGGTAGTGGTGATAAACCTTGATTCCAAGCGACTCAAGTCTTCTCTGAAAAGCGTCAGCACAAGCCTGTCCGTTATACTGAGTAAGCACAACGCTTGAAACATACAGTCCCATATCGGTGAAGATATTGAAAAGTCTGATAACTTCAACGTCGTAGGTAATTCCAAGGTCGCCACGGATTTTATTTTTTTCTATGTCAGCAGAATTTATAACAATGACAATTTCTGCCTCGTCCTTTAACTGCAAAAGCATCTGCAATTTACTGTCAGGCTTGAATCCAGGCAGTACTCTTGATGCGTGAAAGTCGTCAAAAAGCTTTCCACCGAATTCAAGGTAAAGCTTATCGCCGAACTGTGCAATTCTCTTTCTGATGTGTTCGGATTGCATTTTCAGATATTTGTCGTTATCAAATCCCATTTTGTTACTTGCCACAAAAAAACCCCCTAATAACAAAAAACTCACACATATATAAGTATATAACAAATATCAAAAAAATGCAAGCGAAAAAGGCTAAAAAATAAAGCGTACAGAAAAAAATCTGTACGCTTTAATTGTCAATTAGCAATCAACTTTAGTAATCCAGCCGAATGTATCTTCGAGTTTACCATACTGGATACCTGTCATTGTATCGTAAAGCATCTGTGAGATTTCGCCAATCTTGTTGTCGTTGATTGTCATAATCTTATCGCCCCACTTGAGGTGACCAACTGGTGAGATAACAGCAGCAGTACCTGTTCCGAATACTTCCTGTACCTTACCTTCGTCGTATGCCTTAGCGATTTCTTCGATTGTAATTCTTCTTTCAGAAACCTTGTAGCCCTTGCTCTTACAGATTTCGATAGCTGACTTTCTTGTAATACCAGGGAGAACTGTACCAACAAGTTCAGGAGTGATAACTTCGTTGTCGATAACAAAGAAGATATTCATAGCGCCAACTTCTTCAATATACTTCTGTTCAACACCGTCAAGCCAGAGAACCTGTTCGTAGCTCTGCTTGTGAGCTTCGTCCTGTCCCTTGAGTGAGATAGCGTAGTTAGCAGCAGTCTTAGCAAAACCTGTACCACCTCTTACAGCTCTTACATACTTCTGTTCAACGTAAATCTTAACAGGGTTAAGTCCTGTTGAATAGTAAGCGCCTGATGGTGAAAGGATAATCATAAACATATAGTGGTCAGCAGGCTTAACACCTACAAATGGGTCACACGCAAAGATAAATGGTCTTATGTAAAGTGAAGCTCCGTCTGTGTGTGGTACCCAGTCCTTTTCAACCTTGATGAGTTCCTTAAGAGCCTTGATGCAGAATTCTTCATCAAGTGCAGGGATAACCATTCTTTCAGCTGAAAGGTTCATTCTCTTGAAGTTTTCTTCAGGTCTGAAAAGCTGAATATCGCCGTCAGCTGTTCTGTATGCCTTAAGTCCTTCAAAAATTTCCTGTCCGTAGTGGAGACACATAGAAGCAGGTGAAAGTGAAATGTCGCCGAATGGTACAATTCTTGCGTCATGCCAGCCCATTCCTGTGTCGTAGTCCATAACAAACATATGGTCTGTAAAAACTCTTCCGAAGCCAAGCTTAGTTTCGTCAGCAGGCTTTGCCTTTGGAGTTTTGGTAAGTTCGTATCTGATTTCCATCATTATCTCTCCAATCAAAAATAAAGTTCATTAAGTATTATATCAAAAAATCTCATTTTTTGCAATAGCAAATTGACAGAAATACGTTTGTGTTTGTAGTTGTTTTTTCGCCAATGTAACTATAATAAGGTGTGCATAGCTTAAATTAGTGATTTTGCCCACCTTTGAAAAAGTTATAGGTTTTGTCGCTGTACTTGGTTTTTTGTTGTGCTTACGCACGCAAACTGAAAGGCTGTTGTGTCAAAAACGTGCCACTGGCACCTTTTTGAGGGTGCTGTGTTTAAAGCTACTACAAGGAACCTTTTTTACTTGAAAAAGGTTCCATAGTTTATAAGGCTGGCACCTTATAAACTCACCTCCAAAAAACGCTTTGTTGAATAAAGGAGATTTCGCCCGTTGCGACGGGCGATGAGGGCTTTGCCCCTCAACCCCACAACCTTTTAAA
>JAFTNX010000239.1 GCA_017451665.1 Oscillospiraceae bacterium
GATGCGATTATATGATAAGCTGTCATAAACTTCTTTCCAGGAACTTTTCCCATAATGAAGTAAATACACTTGTCAACATAATAGAGGTTTCCCAGCAGTGTTGTGAATGCAAACAAAATCATTGCAACTGTAATAAATATCGGGCCGAATTCACCGAGAGAAGCTTTGAGGGCTGCCTGAATGTAAGGTGCGCCTGAAAGCTTTTCTGACGGTTCAACTCCTGAACACATACACATAAATGCTGTTGCTGAACAGATTAAAACAGTGTCGATAAATACAGAAAGTACCTGAACAAGTCCCTGTTTTGCAGGGTGGCTGATTTCTGCTGATGAAGATGCGTTAGGTGCAGAGCCTACGCCTGCCTCGTTACTGAAAAGTCCACGCTTAATTCCGTACATTACGCAGGAGCCACTAAATCCACCGAAAATCGCCTTTATGTCAAATGCCTCCACAAAAATTGTCTTTAAAACATTCGGGAGGGTTGTGATGTTCAGACAGATAATCAAAAGTGAAACAAGCACATAGGCTACGCCCATAATCGGTACAAGAAAACTTGTTGCCTTGATAACTCTTTTTCCACCACCAACAAGACAATAACAGCATACAACTGCAAGAATAAGTCCGATTATCCAAGGGGAAGTTTTTTCATTATAAAAGCTGTAAGCTGAAAAAGTTGACTGGAGATTATATGACGCAAGCATATTGAAACCTACGCCGTATGTAAGGATTAAAAGTATTGAAAAAACAATTGCAAGAGGCTTGTTTTTAAGTGTTGCCTGAATGTAGTATGCCGGTCCACCATAGCATCCGTCAGGGCCACGCTTTTTATAAATCTGTGCAAGGGTACTTTCCACAAAGGCAGAGGCACTTCCGATAATGGCGATTGCCCACATCCAGAATACCGAGCCGAAGCCTCCCAGACAAAGTGCTGTTGAAACTCCGATGATGTTTCCCGTACCTACTCGTGACGCAGTTGAAACCATAAGTGCCTGAAATGATGAAACGCCCTTACCGTTGTCAGGCTTTTCTGTAACTGCCTTGAATTGTTCTTTTAAAAGTCGGAATTGTGCGAATTTTGTTCTGACGGTGAAGAAAATCCCACCAAGAAGCAATATAATGATAAGCAGGTAGCTATACATTACATCGCTTATCATAGCTATTATTTTGTCAAGCATAACATAGTCCTTTCAAAAAAGTATCACTAAGAGTATAACACAAAAACCATTTCTTGTCAAAAGAGCTCATCAAGGAGAATATAGTACCTGAGCTTATCAAAGTCGGGTTTGATTTTAAGATAGTCAAAAAGCATATCAGGGTTGAAGTCCTCATAGACCTTTCCACCAAAGCTACCGTCGAAATTGTGTTTTAAGCTCCTGTAAAGCAGGGCTATATCACGCCATTTATCGCCTATACCTGTATCTCCCAAGTCGATAAATCCAGCTACCTTTCCGTCCTTTAAAAACACATTAGGCAGGCAGAAATCCCCGTGACTCAAAACAGGCTCATAATTTTTCAGTTTGTTTTCACAAAGCCAGTTATAAAGTGCCATAGGGTTTTCAAAGCCATTTTCTCCAAAGGTTTCAGGCTCAACATTATTCACGTCAACAAGTCCGTTTTTTACACGATAAAATGCCTCGTCAAGTTCGGTTTCAAGTCCTCTTTCTCTCGGACACGTTGAAATATCAGTATTCCACAGCATTTCAAGTGCTTCACAAAGAAGTCTGAGAAGCTCTTTCGGGTGTTCAAGATAATACTCATCGCAGGACATTTCCCCCTCAATCTTACTCATAAGCAAATAGCTTTTTTCGTCACAAACATCATAAGCTATAACTTCAGGCACGGGGATTTTCCCATAAAGCCATCTCATCATCTCAACGGTTTTATCGTTTTTGCTGTTATGCTTTTCGATTTTTAAAACCATATCCTCAAAAACAAGCACATCAGAGTCGCTCATTCCGATATTATCACAGGAATAAGCCTTGTTTTTTGTGTATTTTTTTATATTTTCAGGAATAAAAATTTCCATAATACCTCCTATAAAACAACCCTTCCTCATGGGAAGGGTTGTTACTAACTATTAAAGCAGGATAATTCCTTTTGCGTCACATTCGTTCATCATATCGCTCGGCCACACAGAAACCTGCACCTCGCCGATATGTGCTTTTTCCAGAAGAAGCATACAAAGTCTTGACTGACCGATACCACCACCGATTGTAAGTGGAAGTGTTCCGTCGGCAATTTTGCTATGATACTCAAACTTCATTCTATCCATAGCATCTCTTTCTTCAAGCTGTTTTTTAAGTGACTCTGCGTCAACTCTTATTCCCATTGAAGAAACTTCAAGTGCTCTGTCAAGAACGTCGTCCCACAACAATAAATCCCCGTTTAAGCTCCAGTCGTCATAGTCAGGTGCTCTGCCGTCGTGTGATTCCCCGTTAGAAAGCTTGCCACCAATCTGCATAATAAACACAGTTTTGTGTTCCTTGGTAATGAGGTTTTCACGTTCTTTGGCTGTCTTGTCAGGATACATATCAAGAAGTTCCTGAGAAGTTATGAAAAACACATTTTCGCTGATTTCGCCCTTTAAAACAGGGTATCTTAAGCTTACTTTTCTTTTTGTATAAGCAATTGCCTTAGCGATAAAGCTTACAGTTTCCTTTAAAAACTCAACATTTCTCTGTTCTTTTGTAATAACTCTTTCCCAGTCCCACTGGTCAACAAATATAGAATGAACGTTATCTGTATCATCGTCACGTCTTATAGCATTCATATCGGTATAGATACCTTCACCAGGGTTATAGTGGTATCTGTAAAGAGCCATTCTCTTCCACTTTGCAAGTGACTGAACTATTTCAGCGTCGTGGTCGATTTCCTTAATTGAAAATTCAACCTTTCTTTCAACGCCGTTAAGGTCGTCGTTGATACCGCTTCCCTTTGAAACAAGAAGTGGTGCTGTAACTCTGTCAAGAGTCAGTGCAAAAGAGAGTGCCTGCTGAAAAACGTCCTTGATATATTTAATTGCATGCTGGGTTTCTCTCAGGGTTAAGAGAGATTTATAGTCCTTTGGAATATATAATTCTCTTGACATAAAATCATTCCTTTCAAAAAAACAGGTAAAAAGTTATCTGATGTTTCCTACTGTTCTTGGGTAGAGGATAACGTCACGGATATTTGATACACCTGTAACGTACATAATAAGTCTTTCAAATCCAAGACCAAAACCACCGTGTGGTACTGAGCCGTATCTTCTCAAATCAAGGTAGTCTGTATAAAGGTCGAGGTTCATTTCTCTTGCATTCATAGCAGCAACAAGCTTATCGTAGTCAGCTTCTCTTTCGCTTCCTCCGATAATTTCGCCAACGCCAGGAACAAGAAGGTCAACAGCAGCAACTGTCTTTCCGTCCGGGTTCTGCTTCATATAGAATGACTTGATTTCCTTTGGATAGTCTGTTACAAAAACAGCCTTCTTGAAAATCTTTTCTGAAATATATCTTTCGTGTTCTGTCTGTAAATCACAGCCCCATTCAACAGGGTACTGGAAGTTTTCGCCTGAATTTTTAAGAAGTTCGATAGCTTCTGTATATGTTACTGTGCCGAAGTCATTTGAAATAAGTTCTTCAAGTCTTGCGATAATTCCGTTTTCAAAATGAGCGTCAAAGAACTTCATTTCGTTAGGGCACTTTGTTAAAACTTCGCCGATAACTGTCTTAATCATCTTTTCTGCAAGCTCAATAATTTCAGGAAGTTCAGCAAAAGCAACTTCAGGTTCAACGTGCCAGAATTCTGCAAGGTGCTTTGGAGTATTTGAGTTTTCAGCACGGAAGCTTGGGCCGAATGTATAAATCTTACCCATAGCCATAGCTGCAACTTCACCTTCAAGCTGACCTGAAACAGAAAGTCCAGCCTTCTTTCCGAAGAAGTCGTCGTTATAGTAGTCCTCTTCCTTTTCGTAGTCCTTGGTGTAACCGATTGTTGTTACCTGGAACATTTCACCTGCGCCCTCACAGTCACTACCTGTGATAAGTGGGGTATTCACATAAACAAAGTTATTTTCCTGGAAAAAGTTATGAATAGCGTTAGCCATAACTGAACGCACTCTCTGAACAGCGTTGAATGTATTTGTTCTGCCTCTTAAGTGTGGCATTGTTCTTAAAAATTCAAGAGTATGACGTTTTTTCTGCAAAGGATATTCAGGTGGGCACTTTCCGATAACTGTAATTTCCTTAGCATTGATTTCAACGCTACCCTGTCTTGACTCAACAACTTCACCGGTTACCTTGATAGAAGTTCCAAGGTGCAGAGCCTCAGCGTATTCAAGGTCAAGTGCCTTGTCAATAACAATCTGCAGATGTTTTAATGTTGTGCCGTCGTTAAGTTCAATAAACGCCACATTTTTTGAATCTCTTGATGTTCTTACCCAACCACAAACGGTAACTTCCTTTCCGATGAGGTCAGCTGTTTCAAATACAACCTTAATATCAGTATGTTTCATAAAAAATCTCCCTTTCCTTTTGAAGTTATTTTACAAAATAAAAAACTCCCGTCCTAAAAAATAGGACGAGAGATAAATTCCCGTGGTACCACCTAAATTACTGCAAAAAAGCAGTCACTTATGCTCCGTTTAACGCACGGCAACGGTTCCCCTAATAACTTTCGCTTTCAGTTCACTGCTCGGGAGTGTTATTCACAAGGCTTCTTCTTTACGGCTCTCACCATTTCCGTAATCTCTGTGAGGGAACATCCTTATTACTTCTCTCCGTCAAGGCATTTTACATATAATAAAACATTTTACCACGTTTTTTAACCGTTGTCAAGGGGGTATAATTTAGTCGAGAAGATATATCATTGTTGTAGGATTCATTCCACTCTTATATGGCAAAAGCCAACCGTCTTCACAGAGCATTCCCATAACGTCTTCAACCTCTTCAAACTGCAGAAGAAGTGCCATTTTTTTAGCATACTCAACAAGTCTTTCAGGGGTATGGTCGCAGGCTGTCTGTCTTATAACGTCAAGGCGCGAGGTAGCCTGCTCACAGATTGTATCAACAGCAGGCTCAATATAGCTCATAAATTCACCGTACTGTCTTTTGTAAAGCATAGTTTTTGACTTCTGAGCAACCTGCTCTCTGCGTTCAGCGTCGGTCATTTCTCCACTCCTTCCGATAGTTTTTTGAAGCTTCTGTCTATATAGTACCGCAAAGTCAAAACGGTTAGGGCGTTTTTGAAAATATTTTTATGAATTCTTTTATCAATCACCTTGTGGAACATTTTCATTAAGGCTTTTGTTTCTATAATTGAGATTTGTTCTGATGGAATAGCCTTGTTGTTCCCAAAAAGCGTTTGCCACGTCATTATCCTTAAAAACAAGGCCGAAAATTTTTGTAATTCCCTCGTCAATCAAGGCTTTTTCTGCCTTTTTGACAAGCATACC
>JAFTNX010000240.1 GCA_017451665.1 Oscillospiraceae bacterium
CTGGCACTTATCGGTATTGTTTTCTATATGTTTTTCAAGGACAGAAAGAAAAACGATACAGGTATGATTCTTTTGGGCTTTGCAACTCTTATGTTTGGAATGGACACAATGAGTGGTGCTGTATCGGGACTTAAAGATGTTCCTGCTTTCGGCGAACTTTTCATTATGTTCTCAAATCCTGTTCTTGGCGTTCTCGCTGGCGCAATTCTTACAGCTATTATTCAGTCTTCATCAGCGGCAGTTGGTATTCTTCAGGCACTTGCTACAACGGGAAAAGTAACCTATGGTGCAGCAATTCCTATTATTATGGGACAGAATATAGGTACTTGTATAACAGCACTTCTCTCATCATTCGGAACAAATAAAAATGCAAAAAGAGCAGCCTTTGTTCACCTTTCATTTAACGTAATCGGTACTGCTGTATGGCTTACAGTATTCTCAATCATAAAATATACAGTTTCACCGGTATTGTTTGACCAGTCAGCATCACTTTTAGGAATTGCAGTAGCACATACTGTATTTAATGTGGCTTGTACAGTTCTTCTCTTCCCTATGGCAAGACTCCTTGAAATTATCGTTTACAAGCTTATTCCTGAAACAGAAGAACAGGACGAAATCGAAAAGCTTGACGAACGTTTTCTTTCAACACCTTCTGTTGCCCTTGAACGTTGTCACGCACTTAGCGCAAAAATGGCAGACTACGCTATCAGCACTCTCAGAGGTGGTCTTGAATGTTTAAGAAGCTATTCAGAAGAAAAAGCAGAAGAAGTAAGACTTCTTGAAAATAAAACCGACAAATACGAAGACATTATGGGCTCTTATCTTGTAAAACTCAGTTCGCAGCCTATCAGCGAACACGAAAGTACAGAAACTGCTATGCTTATCAAGATAATCGGTGACCTGGAAAGAATTTCAGACCACGGTGTAAACCTTGTTGAATCAGCAGAAGAACTCAATTCAAAGGGAATGACTCTTTCAGACGCTGCCACAAGCGAATTTGACAAGATTGCATCAGCTGTTGAAGAAGTACTTGAGCTTACAAGAAATGCTCTTATAAATAACGATATTGAGGCTGCATATTCAGTTGACCCGCTTGAAGAAGTAATTGACGTATTGAAGGAAAGAATGAGAACAGGTCACATCAAGCGTCTTCAACAGGGTAAATGCAGTATCGAAGGTGGCTTTGTACTTTCAGACCTGCTTACAAACTTAGAAAGAACTTCCGACCACTGTTCAAACATTGCAGGAAGTATTATCGAAAGCTCACTTCACAAAACAGGTGCATATTTTACAGTACATTCCTCAAAGCTTAATATGGAAGACTTCAAGGAAAAGTATCACGTTTATGCACAGAAATATTTAAGCCCTACTCCATAACCTGTATCATACACCCAAAAGGACCGTTTTTGTTAAAAAAGAACGGTCCTTTTGATTTGTTATAATTTAGCTGTTGACAATGGTTTTTTGTTGTAGTATAATCATTTGAAGTGACTTTTGGAAATGGTGATTTTTATGATAAAAAGTATTAGAAAAAAATTTATCGGTGACAGACATTTTTATCACCGTGTAATGATGCTTGCTGTACCTATGATAGTTCAGAATGCTATCACAAGCTTTGTAAGCTTTCTTGACAACATTATGGTTGGTCAGATTGGCACAGAACAGATGTCAGGTGTTGCTATTGTAAACCAGCTTTTGTTTGTGTTCAACATCTGTATTTTCGGTAGCGTTTCCGGTGCAGGTATCTTTTCAACACAGTTTTTCGGAAAAGGCGATTACGAAGGACAAAAACACGCATTCCGTTTTAAGATGTATGCAAGCGTGCTTGTAGCTACTATATCATTTGTTCTTTTTGCATTTGCAGGTGACTTTCTCATTTCCCTTTATTTAAAGGAAGGGTCAGATGTAGGTGACATAACCCTTGCTTTAAAATACGGAAAACAATATCTTGAAATAATGATGGTGTCACTTATTCCTTTTGCAATTACACAAACCTACGTCAGCACAATAAGAGAAACAGGACAGACATTTGTGCCTATGCTTGCAAGCGTTGTGGCTGTGCTTTCAAACCTTGTGCTTGACTATCTTCTTATTTTCGGAAAGCTGGGACTTCCACAGCTTGGAGTAAAGGGTGCTGCCCTTGCAACGGTTATTGCAAGAATTACTGAAATGTTTATTGTTGTAATCTGGACACACGTTAAAAAGGACAAGAATCCATACATAAAGGGAGTTTACAGAAGTCCTAAAATTCCCAAAAAGACCTTTATGGAAATTCTCATAAAGGGTACTCCGCTTATGGTAAACGAAATGTTATGGGCTGGCGGAATGGCTGTTATTGCGCAGTGCTATTCCGTAAGAGGTCTTGACGTCGTTGCTGCACAGAACATTTCTTCAACAATCACAAATTTATTTAACATTGTTTACATTCAGCTTGGCTGTTGTATTTCAGTTATCGTCGGGCAGTATCTTGGTGCAGGGCGTGTTGAGGAGGCTAAAGACGCTGACAGAAAAATGATTTTCTTTAACGTTGTATGCTGTTTGTTTATGACTCTGCTTATGGTTTTAGTTGGAAGATTTTTCCCTGAAATCTACAAAACTCATCAGTCAGTAAAAGACCTTGCAGGTAAGTTTATTCTTATTTCTGCACTCGCAATGCCTCTTTGTGCATTCACCCACAGCACATACTTTACACTGCGTTCAGGTGGAAAAACTCTTATTACTTTTCTCTTTGACAGCGTCTACACTTGGGTATTTCTTATCCCCTTTGCATACGTTCTCTCTTACCACACAAGCCTCAGCATAATTACTGTTTTCTTCCTTGTTCAGTTTACTGAACTTATAAAGGTGGTTATCGGCTACTTTATGATAAAGAGTGGCAGCTGGGCACAGAATATCGTCAACAAGTAAAAAAATCCCCTCAGATTAAGGTGGATAGTTATACAGAAGTATATTATATGAATTTATCGGGGAGAAACCTTTCTGAAGAAAGGTTGTCCCCCGAACCCCCTTCCAAAGACTTTTAACGTAAAATCCCATATAGGGTTTGAACCCTATATGGGATTTTAAATTGAAAGTTTTAGGA
>JAFTNX010000241.1 GCA_017451665.1 Oscillospiraceae bacterium
GAATGACACAAAATCACTTGTGCTTGACTTTTTTGAATGTCCTTGTAAGAAAATCTGCTTTGAGGGAAAAACAGCCTATAAATTTGCTTTTTCAAATGACAGAGAGCTTAAAAACCTCATTTTCAACTGTGACCTTGCAGGCTACCTTTTAAATTCACAGGCAAGCGACTATACCGTTGAAAATCTCTGTGCGTCATACAAGACAACCTATCGCCGTGATATGGGCGAAAATGCCGATATTGCGTCACTTTCACCACTTTATAAAAGACTTTGTGAAGAAATTAAGCTTAAGGAAATGGAAAACCTCCTTTATGAAATCGAACAGCCACTTTGCGAAGTGCTTGCGTCAATGGAGGTTTATGGAGTAAAGGCTGACGTTGAGGGTATCAAAGCCTTTGGTGTGGAGCTTACTCAAAAAATCAAATCCACAGAAACAGAAATCTATGCCCTCGCAGGCAGAGAATTCAACATTTCAAGCCCTAAACAGCTTGGTGTTGTGCTTTTTGAAGAGCTTAATCTCCCTTCAAAGAAAAAGACAAAAAGTGGCTATTCCACAAACGCAGAAGTTCTTGAGTCCCTTGTTGACACCCACCCGATTATTCCACTTATTTTAGAATACAGAACACTTACAAAGCTAAATTCAACCTACGTTGACGGACTTTTAAAGGAAGTGCGTTCAGACGGTCGTGTTCATAGCGTTTTCAAACAGACAGAAACAAGAACAGGCAGAATTTCCTCAACAGAACCTAATATGCAGAATATCCCTGTCAGAAAAGAGCTTGGCAGAAATATGCGAAAATTCTTTGTGGCAGAGGAAGACAAAACCCTCGTCGACGCCGATTACAGCCAGATTGAACTGAGAGTTTTAGCATCTGTCTGTGGCGACAAAAATATGCAGGAGGCGTTCCTTTCGGGAAGCGATATTCATACCCGTACAGCGTCGCAGGTTTTTGGCGTGCCGGAGGATTTTGTTGCACCTGAAATGCGAAGTGCTGCAAAGGCTGTAAACTTCGGAATTATCTATGGTATCGGCGCATTTTCACTTTCAAAGGATATAAACGTTTCTGTTGCAGAGGCTAAAAAATATATCGAAAACTATCTTAAAAACTTCCCGAATGTAGAAAAGTTTATGAATGATACCGTTGACTTTGGTCTTAAAAACGGCTATGTAACTACTATTTTCGGCAGAAGAAGATATATTCCTGAGCTTATGTCATCAAACAAAATGCTTCAGGCATTCGGAAAGAGAGCAGCTATGAATGCACCAATCCAGGGGGCAGCTGCCGACATAATCAAAATCGCAATGGTCAGCGTTTATAAGCGTCTTAAAGCTGAAAATTTAAACGCAAAACTTATACTGCAGGTTCACGACGAACTTATTATCGAAACAGATGAAATCTGTGCTAAAAAAGTTGCTGAAATCCTGAAAGAAGAAATGGAAAGCTGTGTAAAACTCAGTATTCCAATGACAGCTGATGTGAATATAGGCAACAGCTGGTACCTTGCAAAGGGCTGATTTTTATAAAAATAAAAAAATTCGTAAAATGCGTAAAATAGCCCTTGAAAATGATTACATTTTGTGTTATAATACAAGAGGTATATTATTTTTTGACATAAAATATGAAAGGATTTCAAAGCTATGAGCGTAACAATTAAAGACGTTGCTAAGGCTGCCGGCGTTTCTGTTGCAACAGTTTCACGAGTTTTAAACGGAAGTGC
Source organism: Oscillospiraceae bacterium (assembly GCA_017451665.1). Taxonomy (GTDB): domain Bacteria; phylum Bacillota; class Clostridia; order Oscillospirales; family Ruminococcaceae; genus JAAZZIT01. The sequence continues at coordinate 1,720 of JAFTNX010000241.1, forward strand.
AAACGTATCAGAATCAGCTGCCGAAGCAGTAAACAAGACAATCAAAGAACTCCACTACAGCCCGAATTTCCTTGGTAGAAATTTAAGAAAACGTGAAACAAATGTAATCCTTGTTATTCAGCCTGCATCAGTTCATTCCCTTTATGCAGAAATCGTGGCAGGCTTGCAGGAAGGCGCATTAAGACACGGTTACGATATTATTTCTTCAACTACAAACGGTCTCAGTGAAATTGAAAACAGACAGATGAGTATGCTTTATAACCGTACAGTTGACGGCGCTGTTCTTCTTGGAACACATAGCGACGCTGAAACACTCAATAAGCTTGCTCAGAATTATGATATTGCACTTTGCTGTGAAGGCGTTAAGGGTGCAAACGTACTTACTGTTACAGTTAACGACGAACAGGCAGGCTATGACGCTGTAAGCGCACTCATTAAAAAGGGACATAAGAAGATTGCTATTATTTCAACTGAATCTACTGCCCTTTCTTCAATCCAGAGATACGACGGATATATCAGAGCACTCACTGAACATAATATCCCTGTCCGTGAAGAATATATCTATAAGGGAAGCTATGATTACGACAACGGCGAAAAGGCTCTGAAGCAGTTTATGGCACTTGATGATAAGCCGACAGCTGTTTTTGCAGTTTCAGACCTTCTTGCTATTTCAGCTATAAACGCATCATACGATATGGGTATTGAAGTTGGCAAGGATATTGCAATTATGGGATTTGACAACATTTCTCTTTGTAATATGTTTATTCCATCTGTATCAACAGTTTCACAGCCTTGTAAGGAAATGGGAATTTTCACAATTGAAAAGCTCATTTCAAATATCACTTCAAACGAAAAGGATACAAAGCACTATTCAATTCCTCACGAAGTTATTCTCCGTGCTTCAACAGGAGATAAATAATATAACGCTTCACAAGAGGTGATTTTATTGAATACACTTGAAACAATCAGCAGACGCCACAGTTACAGAGGAAAATATAAATCCATACCTGTGCCAAAAGCTGACCTTATAAGAATAATGCAGGCGGGTCTTGACGCACCATCAGGCTGTAATAAACAGACCACAAGCCTTATTGCAGTAGACGATAAGGATTTGCTCAAAAAAATCAACAGCGTTATTACTCCACCTGTCTGCGAAACAGCACCTGCTATTATATGCGTGCTTACCGAAAGAATAATCGCATACAGGGACAGATGCTTTGCTACTCACGACTATTCAGCTGCCATTGAGAATATGCTGCTTGCGATAGTTGAGCTTGGATATGAAAGCTGTTGGTTTGAAGGTCACATCACCGATATTGACAGAATAGGCTATCAGATTGCACAGATACTTGGCGTGCCTGATAATTATGAGCTTGTGTGTATTCTGCCTGTGGGTGTGGCTGAAAATAAACCTCAACCACCAAACAAAAAGCCTTTTGAAGAAAGAGCGTGGTTTAACGGGTTTAAAAAATAATTATAAAAAAGAGTAGGATTTCTCCTACTCTTTATTTTTATCTTTATAAACAATTTTCCATCACTCTTTAAGCCGGGCATTAAACCCTTAATGTAATCTTAATGCTACAAGTACTTTTTTTATGCCTTTTTAACCCCTTTCATGATATAATAACCTTAAAACAAAGCGTTTGCACGCTTTTACGGCTGTCGCCTTGATTTGCTGTTCGCAAATCAGTTTTAAGAACATTGTATCGTTTTAAGGTATCGCCTTCGGCTCTTTTTATGATATAATAACCTTAAAACAAAGCGTTTGCACGCTTTTACGGCTCTTTTTTTAAAAAAAACGAGTCAGAGGACTTCTTACCTACGTTATAATTCAAGGTGAAACTTTATGAGTAAAATTTTCAAAAAGCTTTCTTCGTTTCAGCTTATTCTGCTGGGCTTTGCAACGGTGATATTAACGGGGGCATTCCTTCTGATGCTTCCTGTTTCAACATCAAGTGGAGAATACGCATCATTTTCAGATTCTCTCTTCACATCTGTATCTGCTGTTTGTGTAACAGGTCTGGTTACACAGGATACTGCTACATACTGGTCACAATTCGGACAAATTGTTATCCTGTTACTTATTCAGGTTGGTGGCTTGGGAGTAGTGACAGCTGCTTCTGCAATTGCATTTATAGCCAGACGTAAAATCAATCTCAGACAAAGAAGTACCATGCAGGAGGCTGTTTCTGCACAGCAGGTCGGAGGCATTGTTAAATTTACCGGATTTATTTTCAAAACAACATTTCTTATCGAGCTTATTGGAATGCTTTTGTTAATGCCGGTATTCTGTAAAGATTTCGGATTTATTAAAGGGCTGTGGTATTCTGTCTTTCACTCAATTTCTGCTTTTTGTAATGCAGGCTTTGACCTTCTGGGCGTAAGAACACAGTTTTCTTCACTTACAACCTACGCATCCTCACCTTTGCTTAACATTACTATAATGCTTCTTATTATAAGTGGTGGTCTGGGATTTGCTACATGGGAAGATATACGATACCACCGTCATCATATCAAAAAGTATCGTATGCAGAGCAAGGTTATTATTGTAACAACGGTTGTTTTGTTGTTGATTCCGATGGTGTATTTTTATTTTTTTGAATTTTTAAACTGGGAAATGTCACTGTCAGAAAGGTTACTTGCTTCTGCGTTTCAGGCTGTAACGCCACGAACAGCAGGCTTCAATACGGTGAATTTTACAAATATGTATCAGAGTAGTCTGTGTGTTATCATAATACTTATGCTCATCGGTGGTTCTTCAGGTTCGACTGCAGGTGGTATGAAAACCAATACACTTGCAGTGCTTGTTTCATCTGCTGTTTCTGTGTTCAAAAGACGTGATGATATCAACTTCTTCGGTCGACGTATAGAAACTGATATTCTTCACAGAGCTGTTGCAATTCTGATGCTTTATCTGTCATTGTTTCTTACAAGTGGTATAGCTATAAGCAGAATTGACAATCTCCCGTTGACAGATTGTCTGTTTTAAACAGCTTCTGCAATCGGTACAGTAGGTCTGACAACAGGTATTACACCTCAGCTGTGTATGGCATCAAGAATTATTCTGATGTTGCTTATGTTTTTTGGAAGAGTCGGAGGTCTGACTTTTATTTATGCTGCATATATGCACCCAAAAAAGAGTTTTTCAAAATTGCCGGTTGATAAAATCAGCGTGGGATAATTGAAGGGAGTATCAGAGATGAAATCAGTTCTGTTAATTGGATTGGGAAGATTCGGACGTCATATAGCTTATAAGCTTAATGAAATGAATCACGAAATTATGGCGATAGATAAAAACGAGGAACGTGTTTCTGCTGTTATGGATTATGTTACCAGCGCACAGATTGGTGACTGTACAAAACGGGAATTTTTACAATCTATTGGTGTAAGAAATTTTGATATATGTATTGTTGCTATCGGAGATGATTTTCAAAGCTCTCTGGAAACAACATCATTACTGGATGAACTTGGCGCTAAGAAGGTTATCTCAAGAGCAGCAAGAGATGTACATGCAAAGTTTTTACTTAAAAATGGCGCAGACGAGGTCGTTTATCCTGAAAAACAGCTTGCTTCGTGGATTGCAATACGTTATACATCTGACCATATACTTGATTATATAGAGCTTGATGATAATTTTTCGATTTTTGAAGTAACCATTCCAAAATCATGGTGTAAAAAAACAGTCGGTCAGATTGATATACGCAAACGATA
>JAFTNX010000242.1 GCA_017451665.1 Oscillospiraceae bacterium
TCAATTGCATACTTGATGCATTCAACGTGTTCATCATCTGACAAAGTTGAACCTTCGCCTGTTGTTCCACAGATAACGATAGCGTCAGTGCCGTTATTCAAGTTGAAATCAATAAGTTCACCCAGTTTGTCGAAGTTAACACTTCCGTCAGCGTTCATAGGTGTAACGATAGCAACAGCAGCTCCCGTAAAAATAGTATTCTTCATAGGAAAAACTCCTTTCATATGTTATATGTGATTGATTGAAAATCCTGTCCAGCCCTCTTCCTGCTTTGAACCCATAATCTTGTAAAAATTACCTGCGTCAACATTCCAGGACTGACATTTCCATTCTATTTTGCAACAATTATTTTCCTTTGCAACAGCTCTCAGCTTTGAAAAAATCTCTCTGCCTATACCTTGCTTTCTAAAATCCTTCTGAACGTAAATCTCGTCTAAATGAAGTACATTCTTCCCCATAAAAGTGGAAACTCCACTTGTGTAGAAAAGGGCAGTGCCAACAACAACGCCGTCAGCAACAGCTACAAATGCATTCAAAGATTTTTCTTCAAATAGCATCTGCGAAAGTCTTTCTTCATTTGTTTTCAAATCACAATTCAGATGCTTGAAATCAGCAAGTTCCTTCAAAAGCTTAAAAATGTCACAAACGTGTTTCTTTTCAGCTGTAATAATACTGATGCTCATTAGTCAAAGTATCCCTTAGCAGCAAGAAGTTCAGCAAGGAGAACAGCTCCACCTGCAGCACCTCTTAATGTGTTGTGTGAAAGGCATACAAACTTATAATCATACTGTGTATCTTCTCTGAGACGTCCGATTGAAACAGCCATACCACCTTCGAGGTTTCTGTCAAGCTTAGCCTGTGGTCTGTTGTCTTCTTCAAAGTAGTTAAGGAACTGCTTTGGAGCTGATGGAAGTTCAAGTTCCTGTGGAACTCCTGCAAATTCCTTCCAAGCCTTGAGAATTTCTTCCTTTGAAGGCTTCTGGTCAAATGACACGAATACAGCAGCTGTGTGTCCGTCTGAAACAGGAACTCTGAGGCACTGTGTTGTGATTTCAGGCTTGCAAGCGTTTACGATAACGTCGCCTTCAACCTTACCCCAAACCTTGAGTGGTTCCTTTTCTGACTTTTCTTCTTCGCCACCGATAAATGGAATGAGGTTGTCAACCATTTCTGGCCATGTTTCAAAAGTCTTACCAGCACCAGAAATAGCCTGGTATGTGCAAGCGAGAACCTTGCTTACACCATACTTCATAAGTGGGTGAAGAGCAGGAACATAGCTCTGGATTGAGCAGTTTGACTTAACAGCTACAAAACCTCTCTTTGTGCCGAGTCTTGCTCTCTGTGACTTGATAACTTCAATGTGTTCTGGGTTAATCTCAGGAACTACCATTGGAACGTCGTCTGTAAATCTGTGAGCTGAGTTGTTTGAAACAACAGGAACTTCTGCCTTAGCGTATGCTTCTTCAAGAGCCTTGATTTCGTCCTTCTTCATGTCAACAGCACAGAATACAAAATCAACCTGTTCAGCAACCTTAGCAATATCAGCAGTTGCGTCAAGCATAATCATATTCTTCATAGCTTCAGGCATTGGCTTAGCCATAGCCCATCTTGAACCTACTGCTTCCTCGTATGTTTTTCCAGCACTTCTTGGTGAAGCTGCAAGACAAACTACGTTAAACCAAGGGTGGTTTTCAAGAAGGGTAGCAAATCTCTGACCTACCATACCTGTTGCACCGATGATACCTACATTAAACTTTTTCATAAAAATTCTCCTTTTCACTGCAAAATTATGCAGAATAATAATTTACATAAAAAAAACCGGTTAAAAACCAGTTCATCACACAAATATAGAGTTGACATATTGACAGAAAAATATTATAATCTTAAAGTGAATATGTCGATAGCACTCCATCATAGTGTATGATGACAATTGCAGATTTCTTAAACCTACAATCAGATAACTGTCCAAACCCGTAAACAGAAATCTTCGGCAATCTCACCTTTTTTCGTTTCGTGTCGGGCAACACTGCAAAAATGTGAAACGAATACTCATCTCGACTGCACCTCTATCTGATGTTTTAATAATAACAGACTTTAACCTGTCTGTCAACACATTTTCGCAAAATTATCTATTTTTAACGAAAAATACATTTTATAAGGAATTTTTTTATTAAACAGGAGAATATTTATGCTTGATATCAACAATATGAAGAAATCAGATTTCTACTATGACCTTCCTGAAGAGCTTATTGCACAGACCCCCGTTGAACCTAGAAACTCATCAAGAATGATTAAAATTGACAGAAAAAACGGAGAAATTGAACATAAGCATTTCTACAATTTATGTGAATACTTAAAAAAAGGTGACTTGCTTGTTCTGAATGACTCACGAGTTCTTCCTGCGAGAATTTACGGCGAAAAGAAAGACAACGGGACATTCATTGAATTTCTTTTGCTTGAACAGAAAGAAAATATGGTGTGGGAAATCCTTTGCAGACCTGGTAAAAAAGCTAAAATCGGTACTGTTTTCACCTTTGGAAACGGTCTTTTGGAGGCTGAAATTATTGATGTCAAGGAAGACGGAAACAGAGTAGCGAGATTTTCCTGTGAGGGAAACCTTTTTGCTGTACTTGACGAAATCGGACAGATGCCACTTCCACCTTATATTACCGAAAAATTAAAGGATAAGGAACGTTATCAGACGGTTTATTCACGAGAAATCGGCTCGTCAGCTGCACCGACAGCAGGTCTTCACTTTACAACTGAAATGCTTGAAGATATAAAGGCTATGGGCGTGAATATCGCATATGTCACACTTCACGTTGGTCTGGGGACTTTCAGACCTGTTAAGGAAGAAAATGTTCTTGACCATAAAATGCATAGCGAACACTATGAAATGCCCGAAGAAACAGCACGCCTAATAAATGAAACAAAGAAAAACGGTGGCAGAGTTATTGCTGTGGGCACAACTTCCTGCCGTACCCTTGAAAGCGTTGCTACCTTTAATAATGGTGAAATCAAGGCTTGCGACGGATTTACGGATATATTTATCTATCCGGGCTATGAATTCAAGGTGCTTGACGGACTAATTACAAACTTCCACCTGCCTGAAAGTACACTTATTATGCTTGTTTCAGCGTTTATGGGATATGAAAATACAATGAATGCATATAAAATTGCAGTAGAAGAAAAATACAGATTTTTCAGTTTCGGAGATAGTATGCTGATACTTTAAAAGGAGATACTATGGATATTTCAGTATTTTTAAAGAGCGTTATTGATACAGATTCAGCGCCTGTTGTTATATGCGACCTGGAACATATTATTGTTTATATGAATCCGTCAGCTGTGTCACACTATGAAAAATGGGGTGGCGATAAGCTTATGGGGAAATCACTTCTTGATTGTCATAACAGCGTTTCTGTGGAAAAATTCAACAGAGTTGTTGATTGGTTTAAAATGGATAAGAATAACAACAGAATTTTTACCTTCCATAATAAAAAGGAAAACAAGGATGTTTATATGATTGCCCTTCGTGATGAAAAAGGCGACCTTATCGGCTATTATGAAAAGCACGAATATCGCAATAAAGAAACTACTACATTATACGGAATGAATTGAGGATAATTTATGTTTAAACTTATAAAACAAGAAGGAAACGCAAGACGAGGCGAATTTGTTACCCCTCACGGTACAATTCAGACGCCTGTTTTTATGAACGTTGGTACTGCTGCTGCAATCAAGGGTGGGGTATCTTCAATTGACCTTGCAAACGAACTTAAAACTCAGGTTGAGCTCTGCAATACTTACCACCTTCACGTCAGACCAGGCGACGAAATAGTTTATAAAATGGGTGGACTTCACAAATTTATGAACTGGCATAAGCCTATTCTTACAGATAGTGGCGGATTTCAGGTTTTTTCACTTGCAAAACTGAGAAAAATCAAAGAAGAAGGGGTTTATTTCAACTCTCACGTTGACGGCAGAAAGATTTTTATGGGCCCTGAAGAAAGTATGAGAATTCAGTCAAACCTTGCCTCAACTATCGCTATGGCTTTTGACGAATGTGTTGAAAATCCTGCTGAACACGAGTATTCAAAGAAAAGCTGTGAAAGAACAACACGCTGGTTAAAACGCTGTATTGATGAAATGAACAGACTCAATTCTCTTGAAACTACAATCAACCGTGAGCAGATGCTTTTTGGCATCAATCAGGGCTGTACCTATGACGACTTGAGAATTGAACATATGAAACAAATCAGAGAGCTTCCACTTGATGGATTTGCTATCGGTGGACTTGCAGTAGGCGAACCTACTGATGTTATGTATCACGTTATTGAACAGGTTGAACCTTTTATGCCAAAGGACAAACCACGCTATCTTATGGGCGTCGGCACACCTTCTAATATTATCGAGGCTGTTTATCGTGGTGTTGATTTCTTTGACTGTGTTATGCCAAGCAGAAACGCAAGACATGCAACAATTTTCACATGGGGTGGAATAATGCACGCTACAAATAAACGCTATGAAACAGACCCAAGACCTCTCGACCCACACTGCGATTGTCCGACCTGCAGAAACTTCTCAAGAGCATATATCAGACACCTCTTCAAAGCTGATGAACAGCTTGCAGGAAGAATTGCTGTTATGCATAATCTGTATTTTTATAACACACTTACAGAAAAAATCAGAGAAGCCCTTGATAACGATACTTTTACAGATTTCAGAAACTATTATTCACCACTTCTTGCATCAAAACTTGAAGATTAGTTATGAAAGTTATGGATAGGTTAAACTGAAGTTATGTATCTTATAAAATATTAGTATACCTTGTTAATAAACAGTACACAATTAAGAAGTATACTCTCAATAA
>JAFTNX010000243.1 GCA_017451665.1 Oscillospiraceae bacterium
CTTCTTCTGTGCAACACATCACTACTGTTCCCACTATATCCTCTTCTGCTAAGTTCAGTTCCTTCCTCAAAGACGCTAACACTCTCACGAAATTCTCCTGCGTTTTCGTCATTTTCATACACGCTCCTTATATATAAAACCTCTCCACAATTTCAAGCAAAGGCTTATCAAGATAGCTGAGTGCCTTCTCTTTTATAGTTTCAGGCACTCCATAATAGGCTTCTGCTACACCTCCTGTTATTGCAGCAAGAGTGTCGCTGTCCCCTCCGATTGAAATAGCATTTCTTATTGCGTCTTCAAAGCTTACAGATTCAAAAAAAGCCTTCAGTGCCTGAGGTACGGTATCCTGACAAATTTCATTAAACTCATATGTATCTCTGATTTCATCAAGAGTAAAATTCATAGAATAATAATTATCGTTTATGTATTTTTCAATTTCTTCAATGCGGTGGCCTTTGCGTGCAAGATAAATTGCCACCGTTGTAGCCTCTGCACCTTTTATTCCTTCGGGGTGGTTGTGGCTGATTTTAGTTACAGCCTGAGAAAGTGCCTTCGCCTCGTCAAGACTTTTTGCAACAAATCCACAAGGGCTTACTCTCATAGCTGAGCCATTCCCGAAACTATTATACGGCTGTGGATTATCGGAATAAATCCAGTGATAAAATGAGCCACCATAGCCACAGTCCGGATAAGGTCTACCGATAGATTGCATTGATTGTACTGCACATTCCGAAAGCCTGTCGGGATTGTCTTTTGATTTCATAAGAGCATCTGCAACTGCGATTGTCATAACAGAGTCGTCAGTGAAAAGCACTTATCTGTGAAAAATTCAAATTCCTTTGTTTTAATGTTGTTCCATTCAAAACGTGAGCCTACGATATCGCCGATTATTGCACCAAGCATATTAAGACCTCCCTGCTATTTTTATAATTTAATTATATGATATCTGCCCTATGGTTGTCAAGTGCTTACTGTACAGATTTTTGGTCAGTAAAACAGATTGCCATTTCAACTGTTGACATTTTCAGAAATATATGGTATACTGTTAGTAGAATCCAAATCGAGGTTGTGTAACGGCAATTGTAGCCTATTAACTTCAGCCAACTTCGGATTCTTTTTTTGTTGACAAAACAATATATTTGTGATACAATGTCAACGGAATCGGAATGTGGCGAGCCAAAGCGACTGCTGTTCTCAGTAGTCTGTGAGAGCAACGACGCCTGTCCGATTTTTTTGTTCGTTCAGATTATTGACAATACGTTTAAACTGTGTTAAACTATTGGTATAGTCAGCATTAAGAATGTTGTTGGGGAATTGTACCCCTTTGGTATTCTTATGCTGGCTATTTTAATTTGTGGGCAAGTCAATGTGATTGACATTTAAATCAGAGTGTGATATATTGATGTCAGAAGGTGTGAACTCAAGCCCCGTTTTCGGACGTACCGCCACTGGACTATTGTCATCTGGCACTTGATAAGCACCTTTTTTATAATACCCACATTTTACGAGGTGTGATATGAAGATATACATTGATGCTGACGGATGTCCCGTTGTTAAAAATACCATAAAAATCGCTAAACAGTTCAGTATTCCCTGCGTGATTATCTGCGACACTTCCCACAGAATTGAGCTTGATGGCGCTGAAACAATCGTTGTTTCGCAAGGGGCTGATAGTGTGGACTTCCGACTTGTAAATATGATTCAGAAAGGCGACATTGTGGTTACCCAGGACTACGGTCTGGCTGCTATGTGTCTTGGAAAAAGTGCAATTGCTATTCATCAGGACGGCAAGCAGTACACAAACGATAACATCGGTGGCCTTCTGGAATTCCGTGCAATCGGCAAGAAAATCCGAAGAAGTGGTGGCAGAACAAAAGGCCTTCCAAAGCGAACTGAACAGCAGAACATTGATTTTGAAAAAGCACTTTATGACATACTCAAAAGCATATAAAACAGCAACACCCTTTCTTTGTCAGAAAGGGTGTATTTTGTTACTTTTCAGAAATATAAATCAGTTTATTCCAGCTTTTATTTTAGTCAAGATATTTTTCCCAAGGCATTTCGCCCCAGTTTTCCGAGCCGTCAAATGCAAGTCTGATACATTCAGCGTAGTAATTGATTTTTGCCTTGATAAAAGGCGAACGTTCAAAGTCAGGCTGAACATAGTTTTCAGGAGTCATTACAGCTCTGAAAATTTCTGCTCTGTCCTCAGTTGCGTTTGTATGTCCATATTCAGAAAAATAATAAGCACCCGACGGGTCAATATCCCTTGCAATACATTCTGCATATATTTTTTCAGGTGTAATTATCTCTGAATACCATATATCGTCCTTCGGATTGAGTTTATCCCAGCCGTCTGAGAAATCCAGTGTACCTTCAAGCTTTTCTTCAACATAATGGTCGATAGAATGGCTAAGCTCATGGTGGATAACAGTAGTGATATCTCCGTATGCTGTAATTACAATATTGATATCACCGTCAATTGCATACTTAAATCCACCTGCGTTATCTTTTCCCAAACCTGTTAAACAGCCTGTAAGAATAAATCTGTATCCCTTACAGCCGTCGTTTGAAACCTGTTCAAGGAAGCCTTCAGGATATCTTGCAAGCTCTTTGTCAAGACAATCGAGTGTACTACTGAGTGCATCATAAGGGTCATACACGAATATATTTGAAGTGGTGTTTTCAAGAATATATTCACCCATATATCCCACAGACTCATTTTCAATGAGGATTTCGATTCCGTACTTTTCTTCAATCTTATCTGCCTTTTCTCTGAGAGGCTTATACTTTTCAGACACCTCTGAAGGCTGAAGAATTGTGTTAATCTGCTCAATTGACGACTCGTCATAGCAGGTTTCGATATTATCACAGTCAGTTATCTTAAGAATACTTTCATAGCCGTCCTGTAAGGAAACATCCCATGTCAGAAACATCTTATAGCCTGCAAAAATATCAAATACCATAATCAGAGTATCATCATCAAGGAAGCATGTTTCATACGAAACGTTAGGCTCCATATCATAAGAAATATCGGTGTCTTCTGAAACCCCAAGCTTTTTTCTTACCTCGTCTTCGTCAGGGAGAATTTCTTTCACGTCAAACGAACAGGTACCTATAAGCTTCCCTGTTTCCATATCAACAACTTCAAAGCTGTAAGTATCGACATCAGTGGTGTAATAGATAAGCTTGTCATCATGATGATAAAGCTGAACGTAATACCTTTCATTCATATCGTATGTCATCTTGATAGCATTGTCCTTGCTTGTGGCATAGGAATAATATTCAGTAAAATAGCCCTCATCATATTTATCATAGGAGAATATTCCATTTTTGGAATCAACGTATCCGTTTTCACCAAAATATATGATTTCCCCTGTATCAGCATTAAGCACACCATTGTGAGTCTTGTGGTCTTCTTCAACGGTATGCAGAATAACAATGTCTTCTCCGTCAACCTTGTCAGCAGAAGCAATGTACGAAACGTAATATTCACCACGGTCTGAAATCTCATGGGAAGTTGCAGTTTTTACATCATATCTGTATATTATTGCTGACGTATAGGATAAATAGTAGGCTGTATTTATATCAGTGAACATATAAGGGTTGTAAGTTTCAGATTCAAAAGAATTGAGAGCATTCAGGTCATAGTCATAGATAGTATATTTGTGGTGGTTTTCATCTGAAATTATAGAAACAATACCGTCTTCAAGATACTGAATGCTATTAGTATTGACGTCATAATCAATTTCTGCTATAAACTCATAGGTTTCCTTGTCGATTGAAACAAGCTTTCCGGTCAGATTTTCATCGTCATCTGAAAAGTAAAAGCTAAGCAGTATATTGTCGTCGGTGATTCTTCTGATTTCAAATGAATTTTTCTCTTCGCCATTATACTTCAAATTCCCCATATCCATTGTGGCAACAATAGAAAGGTTTTTGTTTTCGCCGATTTGCTTTGCCTCGCCCATTTCAAAGCCTTCAAGGTCAAAGGTTTTCACAGGTTCAGGCTGTGGTTCTGTTTCAACAGTTTTGGTGGTAGTAGTTGCAGTTGTGGTAGTAGTGGCTGAAGTAGTAGTTTTTTTCTTATCGCCTTTA
>JAFTNX010000244.1 GCA_017451665.1 Oscillospiraceae bacterium
AAGCCTGTTGTGGTTGTGTTAAGCGACATTCTCTACGAAAAATTAAACATCAATCATGAGGGAAATGTTATAAAAAACAAGCTACACATTCTGCCATATTCAACTGTTAATGGTGAAGGGTATATTTATGTTACAAAGCCTTTGAAGGTTTCTGTTTTGTATGACAATAACTCAAAGGTTTGTGATGTTTGTGTAGGAATTTCAAAACAGAACAATCAAAAAGAAAAATGCATTTTTAACCCTAAAATACTTATATAGAAAGGATACAACTATGAAACTCAGAGATTTAATTTATAAAATAAGAATTCTGCTTTTTGGAAAAAGCTATGATGTTTATTACATAAATGGTGCTGAAACTCTGCCACCACCATTATCAAAAGAGGACGAACAAAAAGCCTTTGAGTTGCTTAAAAACGGCAACAACAAAGGCAGGGAATTGCTTATAATACATAATTTAAGGCTTGTGGTCTATATTGCTAAAAAGTTTGAATCGACTGGAATTGGTATTGAGGACCTTGTATCAATTGGCACAATCGGACTTATAAAGGCTGTCAAAACCTTTTGTCCTGATAAGAATATCAAGCTTGCTACATACGCATCAAGATGCATTGAAAACGAAATTTTAATGTATTTAAGAAAAACAACACAGCACAAAAATGATATTTCCATAGATGAGCCTTTGAATTTCGATTCGGAAGGAAACGAACTTCTGCTGTCGGATATTTTAGGCACAGATACCGACCTTGTTGTGAGGGGAATTGAAAACGAGGTTGAAATAAGTCTTTTGCTTAATGAAGTTTCAAAATTAAACCCCCGTGAAAGACAGATAATGGAAATGCGTTTTGGACTGGGTGAATACAAAAGGGAGCTTACTCAAAAGCAGGTAGCTGACATTGTGGGAATTTCTCAATCATATATTTCAAGACTTGAAAAAAGAATTATAAAAAAACTTCGTGAAAATTTAGAAAAAATATGCTAATCAAAGGCTTTTCTTGATTTTATCAAGGGCACATTTTTCAAGACGGGATACCTGTGCTTGTGAAATCCCGATTTCTTTAGCTACTTCAACCTGAGTTTTTCCTTGAAAGAAACGTAAATTCAAAATATTCTTTTCACGAGGCTGTAGTGATGAAATAGCTTCTTTTAAAGACAACTCTTCCAGCCACGAAAGGTCGTCATTTTTATCTCCTACCTGGTCAAGCACATAAAGAGTATCTCCCGAATCAGAAAACACAGGTTCATAAAGTGAAACGGGGTCTGAAATCGACTCAAGGGCAGTTACAATTTCGCTTTTTGGAATACCTATTTCTGCTGATAATTCTTCAACAGTAGGCTCTTTCTGGTTTTGTATAATCAGTTTTTCCTTAGCCTGCATAGCTTTGTATGCAACATCTTTAATTGAACGGCTGACTTTTATAGGTGAATTATCTCTCAGATAGCGTCTTACTTCGCCCATAATAAGGGGGACAGCGTAGGTTGAAAATCTCACGTCGAGTTCGGTATTGAAATTGTCAACTGCCTTTAAAAGTCCGATTACACCTACCTGAAAAATGTCATCAAAATTTTCGCCACGACCTGCAAAGCGCTGAATAACGCTTAAAACAAGTCGCAGATTTCCTACAACAAGCTTTTCACGGGCTAATTTATCACCTGTTTGTGCAAGCTTTAAAAGCTCCATTTTTTCAGCTTCCTTTAAAACCTTTAATTCAGAAGTATTCACACCACTGATTTCAACTTTATTGTACTGCATAAAAATAACTCCATTTATAGTTTATAATGGAATTATTACCTGTTAATCTGAATGATATTCAGTTTTTAAAATACAGTTTTTGGTATTAAATGATTGTTACCCTTGACAAGTAAAAAAATGTGTGATATAATGCGATTATTGTAGATTTTAAAGACAATGACGGGAACAAGTAGGCTTTGATTTAAGCTTAAAGAGAGCTTTCGGGTGGTGTGAGAAAGTAGCTTTGCAAGGTGCGAATACATCCTAACAGTTGGTTTTCTGAAACTAAGTAGGGAAACACGTTTTGCACGCGTTATAGTGCCTTAAAGGTCGGGAATTTCCGATAAACTGAGGTGGTACCACGAGTAAATTCGTCCTCTGAAAGCTTATGCTTTCAGAGGATTTTTTAATTTATAGGTGAATTATGAAAAAGAAAGTCAAAAGAATAATTATAGGTATTATTTTATTTATGCTTTTCATTCCATTGCCTTCATTTGCAAAAGACGGTGGCACCGTTTCTTATCAGGCTATTCTCTGGTCAGTAACTGACAGGCATACAATGTGGACAGAAGATGGCGTTGATGGTCATATCGACGGCTATGAAATAAGAATTTTGTGGTTTGAGGTTTATGACAACACAAAATTTGTACCAAATGAAGATAATATCACTCAGGAAAACAATGAATAATTTATATAAAGGAGAATTTTTTATGACAGTTTTTGACGAACTCAAAAGACGTGGGCTTTTAGCTCAGCTCACAGACGAAGAAGAAATCAAAGAGCTTATTAACGCCGGTAAGGCAACTTTTTATATCGGTTTTGACCCTACTGCTGACAGCCTTCATGTAGGTCACTTTATGGCTCTCTGCCTTATGAAGAGATTACAGATGGCAGGAAACAAGCCTATCGTTCTTATCGGTGGTGGTACAGCTATGATTGGTGACCCATCAGGTAAAACTGATATGAGAAAAATGATGACTAAGGAAACTATTGCACACAATGTTGAATGTTTCAAGAAGCAGATGAGCAGATTTATTGACTTTTCAGAAGATAAGGCTATCGTTGTAAACAACGGTGACTGGCTTTTGGACCTTAACTATGTTGAAGTTCTCCGTGACATCGGTCCACACTTCACAGTAAACAGAATGCTTGCTGCTGAATGCTACAAGCAGAGAATGGAAAAGGGACTTTCATTCCTTGAATTCAACTACATGATTATGCAGAGCTACGACTTTTACAAGCTCTTTAAGGATTACGGCTGTAATATGCAGTTTGGTGGCGACGACCAGTGGAGCAATATGCTTGGTGGTACTGAACTTATCAGAAGAAAGCTCGGTAAGGACGCATACGCTATGACAATTACACTTCTTCTTAATTCAGAAGGAAAGAAGATGGGTAAGACAGAAAAGGGTGCTGTATGGCTTGACGCTGAAAAGACTTCACCGTACGAATTCTACCAGTACTGGAGAAATGTTGCTGACGCTGACGTTATCAAGTGCTTAAAGCTTCTCACTTTCGTTCCGATTGAAGAAATC